>JACQYL010000121.1:0-7933 GCA_016208165.1 Deltaproteobacteria bacterium | reverse complement strand
CTGGCCATGGGCATGCTGCTTTTCCTGACGGCTTCCGGGCTCACGCTGATTTTCGGCCTGATGGACGTGCTCAATCTGGCCCATGGAGCGTTTTTCGCATGGGGCGCCTACGCGGGGTTTACCATGCTCAAGGCCCTGAGCGGGCTGGGTTGGGTGGATACCGGGACTTTAGGGCAAAGCATAGCCGGCATTCTGTTGGCCCTGCTGGCAGCCGTCGTGACCGGAGCCGTAATAGGCTTCATTTTGGAAAGAGCCATCATCCGACACGTTTACGGCAATCACTTGAAGCAGATTCTCATCACCATGGGCGCGTCCTTGATCATGGCGGAACTCATACGCTTGTTCTGGGGACCCAATGACGAGGTGGCTTTCGTTCCCCTGGCGTTTCAGGGTAGTTTCGATATCCTCGATATCGTGGTGGACAAGTTCCGCGTGGTGGCCATCTGCGTGGGATTGGCGGTGTATGCGGGCATCCAGTTGGTGTTGAACAAGACCAAGCTGGGTATCATTGTCCGGGCCGGGGTGGAAAACAGGGAGATCGTTCAGGCCATCGGATATAATATCAATCGCATATTCGCGGGTGTATTCGCCGCGGGAGCCGCCCTTGCCGCCATCGGAGGCGCCATGTGGGCCGTGTTCAGCCAGCAGGTGTATCCGGGCATGGGAGATGAAAACCTCATTTTCGCTCTGATTATCGTCATCATCGGAGGCCTGGGGTCCGTGACGGGCAGCTTTCTGGGCGCGATGATGGTCGGATTGGCCTTTAATTATGTGGCGTTCCTGTTTCCTAAACTCGCTTTGGGAGTGAATATCATGATCATGGCCACCATTCTGCTCATTCGGCCCAAGGGCCTGCTGGGCCGGGATTAAGCAGGGAGCGGATGATGACTGCCGACTTGACACCGGTGCAACGAGAAAGGGTTAAGGAGCACGAAACACGCTACAGGCGTCCTTCTTTCCTCGTTCAGCTTCTTCTTCTGTCCGCGTTGCTGATCACGCCGTTTGTGTTTCCCTCGTTTCGGATCATGGACACGGTGGCCAAAATCGTCATTTTTGCCGTTGTGGTGGCTTCCTACGACGTAATCCTCGGCTATACAGGGAGCCTTTCCCTGGCCCACGCCATGTTTTTCGGGATTGGATCCTATTCTCTCGCCCTGATCGTTTACCACTCGGGTGCGCCTCACTGGTATCACATTCCGCTGGCTTTTGTGGTTGCGACGGCCATCAGCTCGGTATTGGCCGTGCTCATTGCTTTTTTTTCGCTGCGGGTCAAAGCGATTTTTTTCGCCATGATGACCCTGGCGCTGTCGGAATTCGCCCATATCCTCGCCGTCCAGTGGTACGATTTCACCTTGGCCGAAGACGGCGTTTCGTTCAAGATGCCGGGCATTTTCAAAGTGGACTGGTCCGCGGGCACGTTCCTCGGAGCGGAAGTGAACGGCCGGCTGATGACGTACTATTTCATATTGGTGGTTTCCGTGCTCCTGTTCCGGGGGCTTGTGCAGTTCGTGGAATCCCCGGTGGGCCGAGTCCTCCAGTCCGTCCGGGACAACGAACAGCGTTCCATTGCGCTGGGCTACAAGACGTTCCGCTATCAGATACTTTCCATTATATTGAGTTCGAGTGTGGCCTCCATGGGAGGGGTCATGTTCGCCATGTGGTTGGGGTACGTGAATCCGGAATCCGTGCTCGCCACACCCATCATGCTCAACATATTGCTCATGGTCATTATCGGTGGATTGGGCACCCTGTATGGAAGCGTGATCGGTTCGGCGTTCATCGAGATTACCCAGACGTACCTTCCGGAGCTGCAAAAAATCGCCAAGGCCGTTTTTCCTCAAGTCGAAATGATTCATCGTTTGGCCGAACGCTGGGTGCTCTACTTCGGCATTCTGTTTGTGCTGGTGGTGTTCTTTTTTCCGAGAGGGATCCTCGGCACGGCGAGGGAGATGCTGGCGCGGCGCCGCGCCTTGTAGCGGAAGGAGTAGCGAGAAATGCCGAACCCCAATGCCTCGGCGGGCATACTCAGTTTCGCCGCGTATGTGCCGAGGGCCTATCACGATGCCGAATACATTGCTTCCCGGAGCGATACTCCGGCGGACATCATCCGCGGCAAACTGGGATGGCGCCAAAAGAACGTTCCGGGGCCGGGAGACGGGACCGTGGCCATGGGCCTCAAGGCGGCCCGAAAGGCGCTCTATTACTCGGGACTGAGTCCGGACGACATCGATCTGGTGATCTGGAGCGGTGAAGAGGTCAAGGAATACCGTAACTGGCCCGTGGGTCCGAAACTGCAAAAGGAATTGGGCATCAATGACGCATGGTCTTTTGACATGCAGCAGCGTTGCGGGACCACCATGGCGGCGCTCAAGACGGCTCGGGAGATGATCCGGGGCGATGGCCGCATCGTCAATATATTGATCGCCACCGGGTACCGCAATTCGGATCTGATCGACTATGCCAATTCCAGGGTCCGCTGGATGTATTTCCTGGCCGCGGGAGGCGCCGCCTGCGTCGTACAGCGCGATTGCCCGAAGAACGAAATCCTGGAAGGACATTTTATGAGCGACGGGTCGTTCGCCTACGACGTGTACGTCCCCCAGGGCGGGTCCGTAGCGCCGCTGACAGCCGAGGGCTTGCAGCAGGGACAACAGTATCTGGATGTCATGGACCCGGTGGGCATGAAGGACCGCCTTGAACGGCTGAGCCTGAGCAACTGGCTGCTTTGCATCGACAAGGCTCTGGCCAAGAGCGGGTATACGCGCAAAGACGTGGGTTATCTGGCCACCCTTCTCATGAAACGAAGCGCGCACGATTTCCTGATGAACGAATTGGGGCTCGAGCCCCACCAGACCCGCTACCTAGCGGAATTCGGCCACCACGGCCAGAACGATCAGATATTGTCCCTCGAACTGGCTGTCGAAGAAGGCCTGATACAGGATGGCGACGTGGTCCTCATGATCTCGGCCGGGATCGGGTACGCATGGGACGTGCTCGTTATGCGATGGGGACAGCGCAAGCATTAGTCAGGAGTACAAGAGGATGATTTTCGGTGACTATATCGGCAGATGGGGACGCGCTTTCCCGGACAAGGAAGCGCTTGTGGATGCGATCAACGGACGTCGTTATTCCTATGGCGAACTGGCCGAAGATGTCCACCGCATGGCCAACTTCCTGAAGTTCGAGCTGGGCGTCGGTTTTGGAGACAGGGTGGCTTCACTCTCGTACAACCGGGTGGAAGTCATTACGCTTTTTTTCGCGCTGGGAAGACTGGGAGGCATCCTCGTTCCCCTGAATTTCCGTCTGGCCGAGGACGAATTTCTCTATTATTTCGAGGATGCCGTTCCCAAAGCCCTCTTCTTCGACCGGGACCATCAGGACGTTGTCCGGGCGCTCAAGCCCAAGCTCGCCGTTTCCCACTATGTCTGCTACGACGACGATAGTGCGGCGGGCGGCTCTCTGCCGGTAAAGTGGACGCAGCTTTCCACCGATCCTCCACCCGATGCCCCGATTCGGGAGGGAGATCCGCATCTGATGATCTACACTTCCGGCACCACGGGCCTGCCCAAAGGGGTTATACTGACGCACGGAATGATGATGTGGAACGCCATGAACACCATCCTGGGGTGGGACATGCGCTCCGAGGACAGCACCATCCTGCACGCGGGCATGTTTTACACCGCAGGATGGAACGTGTTCACACTGCCCATCTTTTTGAGCAGAGGCGTGAACATCCTGGTGAAGAGCTTCGACCCGGACCTGATCCTGGACCTCATCCAGAATGAGGGCGTCACCCTGTTTTTCGGCGTGCCCACGATGTACCGCATGCTCATCGATTCTCCCAAATTCGATGCCGTCGATTTCTCGAGGGTCCGATTCATGGTTTCCGGAGGCGCACCCCTCGGCCGGGACCTATTCGAAATCTTCAAGACGCGAAAATCCATCCATTTGTGGGAAGGGTACGGCTTGACAGAGGTAGGGCCCAACAATTTCCTGGCCAACGGCAAGCCGGGGACCGTGGGGCACCCCATGCCGTTTGTGGACGTGAAATTGATCGACGCCCAGAGCGGAGAGGTTCCCACCGGCTCCGACGGAGAGCTGCTCATCCGGGGGCCTCATGTATGCGCGGGATACTGGAACAAACCGAAAGCCACATCGGAGAGCATAGTGGATGGGTGGTTTCACACCGGAGATCTGGCCAAAATCGATGAAGACGGTCATCTTTCAATTGTGGGTCGCCTCAAGGACATGATCATTTCCGGAGGCGCCAACATCTATCCCGCGGAAATCGAACGCATCATCGAGACGCATCCCAGCGTGGCAGGGGCGGCTGTTATCGGTGTGCCCGACGCGAAATGGGGTGAGGTGGGAAAAGCCGTTGTCGAGCTGAAGCCCCAGTCGAGGCTCACGCTGGAGGAGCTGGCGGAATTCCTCAAATCCCGTATGGGAAAATATAAGATTCCCAAATACCTGGCCGTGGTGGACCGTCTGCCGCGCACGCCGGTCTCCGGCAAGGTGCAGAAATTCATCCTCAAAGAGCAACACGGAGGAGCGGACCATCAGTAATTCCGACGACAGGCCGATGGAAACGGAGATGGGTCTTGTAAGCTACGGACTCTACCTTCCCGAGCATTACGAGACGGCGGAAGCCGTGGCCGCACGGGCCGGGATGAGCGTTGAGGAATGCCTTGCTCTGGGCATCGAACTCAGATATGCGCCGTCCCACAGCGATCATCCGGTTCCCATGGCCAAGAAGGCGGCGGTGCAGGCCTTCGAGCGGGCCGGAAAGGTCACCCCGGAAGAGGTGGACCTCGTGCTTTGGGCCGGAGAAGAGTACAAGGACTACATCGCGCAAACCGCTTCGATCCGGCTGCAGGAAGAGGTGGGCTGCAAAAACGCCTGGGCGTTCGACCTCGTAGGGCAAGGGGTTACCTCGATCCAGGCCCTGCGGTTGGCCCACGACATGATCGTCGGCGATCGGACCGTGCGCACGGTCTTAATAGCGGGCGGCACTCGCAACATCGATCTGGTGGACTCTGCGAACCCGGATACCCGTTTTCTCCTGCCCGCTTCCGCCTCGGGCTCGGCTATGATCGTCCAACGGGGATACAGGAACAACCGTCTGCTGTCCACGGCATTCATCGTGGATGCAGCCATGGCGGACGAAGTCTATGTACCCGGCGGCGGCACCGAGCACCCGTTCACTCCGGAAAATCTTCACTCTCCCATGCGCTACTTCACCACGCCCAACCCGGAAAAGACGGCTGCCTATCTTTCCGACCGATGGCCTCAGGCCCTGGCTGCGGTCGTAAAAAAGGCCCTCGGCGGCCAACGGTTGGACTATCTGGCTCTCCGGCACCTTTCCAACGCCCATCGATCCATGGTTCTGAGCCTGCTTGGAGTTTCGGAAGCCCAATCCCCATCCTTGAACCGATACGGGCATCACGGACCCAACGATGCGGTTCTGTCGCTCCATCTGGGCCTCGAAAGTGGACGCATCGAAGAAGGAAGCGTGGTGGCCATGGCTATGGCGGGCATTGGATTTACATACGCGTCCGCCGTGCTTCGCTGGGGATAGGCCTCCGGCGGCCGCTGGCCCTTGTGCGCCCGGCGTCGTCACGCCGATGGCAGGGGCGATTCGCGAATCGCCCGTACGAAACCACGCAGAGAATGAACTGTAGGGGCGGTTCGAGAACCGCCCTCGACGAATATCTCAAAGATACCTGGGGCGGGCTTCCACCGGCCGGTTCGACCGGCTCACAGCGGGCAGGCTCAAGATCTTCGACAAACTCCCCCCGATGGGCGGTTCCCCTTGGAGGCGTTTCAGACGCGCAGGAAATTTTTGAGCGCATTATCCCTTTGTTCGAACGGCTGAAACAGAATGGAATAGTGGTTCGAGCCTCGAACGTGGACCAGCTCCATCTGGGGCAGGGCTTTTTTGAGCTCGGCCGCGGCGTCCTCGGGAAGCACGTGATCGTCCTTGGCCGCCATGCCTTCCGTGGCCCGGAGCACCAGCACGGGGCAATGAACGTTATCATAATAAGCCGACGTGTCCGTGGATGCCAGGTGCTTTCGTTCTTCCAGAATGTGTTCCGGCCGGATCCGGGACCGCACCACCCCGTCTTTTTCCTCGCTTTCGTATTTGAAATACGTTTCGATGGCGTCGTTCCATGGGTTTAGATACGCGGCCTTTTTCACGTTTTCCAGGTAGGCGTCGAATGAGGGAAACGTGCGTTCGAGGCGGTCGAGGGAAGGTTTGATTCCGGCGCCGATTTTGGCCCATTGTTCAATGGAAAGCTGGGCTCCTGCATCCATGAGCACGAGCCGCTCGACCCGGTCGGGATGCTTGTGCGCAAAGGCCAAGGCAATGTATCCGCCGAGGGAATGACCCAGCAAGGCGGTTTTCTCGATCCCCAGATCGTCCAGCACGGCCTGGATGTCTTCGCAGTGGTGGTCAATGGAATACCCGGTATCCGGCTTGTCCGAAAGCCCCCGGCCCCTGAGATCCATGGCCAGAACCCGCCGCATGGGCGCGATCACCGAGGCCGGAACGTCGAAACACCGGCAGTTGGCCGTCAGCCCGTGAAGACACAACACGGGCGGGCCTTGTCCTTTCCACTCCGCGAGCTGGATCTGAATCCCCGCGCCTTTGGCTCTCAGCATGGTCGGTTCGATCATGATGTTCCTCCTGTGCGGACGCTCGTTGCGACAACGAAACATAAGATCATGAGACCGGCGGATCAAGCATGATCCTGGATCGTCTGTCTTCGACATTACATACTACCAAAAAGCCATGTTGAAATATACCATAGCAGCACTCGGTTCTTTCCCAGCCAGGGTGCTCCTTATCGGGCGCCGTAGGGGCGTATTGCAATACGCCCCTACATTCCGATGCGGTGAACCCCATAGGGGTGAATCATTATTCGCCCCTGTATGCCGCGCGTGCCGATGCGTTCTGACGGTTGCGATGGATGGGGGCCGGGACAACTTGTTGTCCGGGTCCAAGGACAGGAGGCAGCCGTACGTCTTGCATTGTCAAGTCGTATGGCGCCATACGCCGGATGGAGCCTCTCGTTGCTTCGCAGCGCGAACAAACGAGTTAGCCGCGCCACCCCCCCCGCCGCCGAAGACGTGTGAATCCATGCACAGATTGTCCCTTCTTACCTTGGTTGGGTTGGGGGAACGAAATCTGATCTACGCCGCCTTCATTCCATCTCAGGCAGTTTTCAAGGTGTACGGTTCAGCAGCTGCGTTGGTCGGTTTTTATTTAGGTAATAACTATTGAGGACGCAAATATTCTCATCTATACTAAGTGGGGATGTTGGCATCAACACTATGCTTTTCTCCCTTCTCCAAATACGGCTGCGGAAGCATGTCAGACGCCTTGTGCTTTGCCACTATGCACGACGAAGGAAGGATGCCCGCAAACGGGCTCGAAGTTGACTTCACCACGCGTTCTCGTCACGGCAAGCGGCCGCGAGAGTAGCCGGGGAAAAACGCGAAGTTTGGCCCTTTGTTATGTCGGGTTAACTATTTTTCCAAAAGTTTCTTCTACTCATGAATCGATATTAGCTTAAGTCGGGAGATACAATGTATCCTAAATACTTTTTCGAGCAATTTTGGACAGGCGACCCCTGAGGAACGAATTATTTGTGTGCATGCCATTTCATGATTCTTTCGACGACAAATTCAATAACATAATCAAGCCCAGCGCTGAGAAGGCGGGTTTCGATAAGGCAGCAAGGGTTAAAGAGGAATGGAAAGCTAACGTCATAACTGACAGGATCTTTGACTCAAGTTCAACAGTTGTTAAAAAAAGGTTTTGGCATATCAACGGGTTACAAGAGACAAAAGTGTTCTTGGCACTACGCGTTCACAAGCTTATGAGTTGCAGAGTCGGGGGCGGTTTCACGCCCACGGCCTGAAAGACGCT
>JACQYL010000120.1 GCA_016208165.1 Deltaproteobacteria bacterium | reverse complement strand
TTGGGCGTGGCCTCCTTCTTGTTAGTGTAATGATATCAATTGGTTGTCACCTTTTTAATATCATACATTGCAGGAAGTTTCCACCCTAATTTGCGCGATTTTCTTTTTATAATAATAAGTTAGCTTCCCGGACAGACACTACTTAATATGCTTGCCATCAGTCCGGTAGATAAAGTGATCGTCACTTTGTTCGCGAAAATAACTCGATCCTGACTTAATTTGCATTCCAATCAAAGCTCCTGTCGGCTTTCCCTGTGTTACTATTTCCACCTGTGCGTCTAGCCCGTAGTCGTTTACAAACTGCTCCCTAAAAAGCCATCCATGTGAGGAGAAGAAAGTGTCAACTTTGCTGACGCCTAACCTATCTGTTCTTACATTTCCATTCATTTAGCACCTACATTTCCATGCCGTCTGCATCCTTATAAATACCGGCCTGGAACGAAAACCTGTTTTGAGTCGGAGGAGCTATATTCCTCGATTGTAATCATTCACAGGGTATCATGTGATTCTTCTAACTGCCTGATATTACATAACATTTAGGCTTGCTGTAACATATTGAAATAATTAGAAAAAAATCTAGACTTTTGAGTTCTAGTGTGCTAGGCTTCCCTTATGAAAGCCAAGAGACCGTTTAGCGATGCCGATTGGCTGGCTACTCCGGAGCCTGTGCGGCGATATATCGAGCACCTTGAGCAGGTCACCCGGGAGCACAGCCGCCTGCTTGAGCAGCAACGGCAGCGGCTCGAAAAGATCGAAGCGCGGCAGAACCGGAATTCCCAGAACTCGAACAAGCCTCCGTCATCGGACTCCCCCTTCAAGAAGCGGGAGAAAACGGTCGAAAAGAGCAAGCGAAAAAAAGGGGGCCAAAGGGGTCACAAAGGCTATCGGCAAGAACTTCTGAAGCCGACGCGTGTCGTTGCCTTGAAACCGGAAGCCTGCTCCTGCGGGAACCGGCATTTGGATCAGAGCGGTATGGAGCCGTTTTATACTCATCAAGTGATCGAATTTCCTGAGGTTGAGCTGGATGTAACCCACTATGTGCTGCATAAGGGCAAATGCCCCGAGTGCGGTAAACCCGCCAAAGCTCCGCTTCCCGAAGAGTACCGCTCCGGATATGGCCCGCGACTTTGCGCCCTGATCGCGGAGGTGAGCGGAGTCCAGGGGGCCAGTCGGGAGACCGTACAGGAGTTCTTAAAATCCGTATTCGGCGTTTCCATTTCCATCGGAGCGATTCAGAAGGTGCTGGATCGAGCTTCCGAGGCTTTGAAACCCGTATATGATCATATCGGCCGTGAAGCTAGAAGCGCCGAAGTGAATCATATCGATGAGACTTCCTGGTTCGTAACCGGCAAGCTTCATTGGTTGTGGGCCATGGTCAACGCCACGGTGGCCTACTTTATGATCCAGTCTCATCGCTCCAAAAAAGCCTTTTTGAAACTGATCGGAGCCTGGGAAGGCATTCTGGTCAGCGACAATTACAGCGTCTATAGGAACTGGACAAAGCTCCGGCAGACTTGCCTGGCCCATTACATCCGGCGAGCCAAGGGACTTGCGGAGAGAAAGGATGAGGCCCTTCGCCGTTTCGGTGAGAGGACGCTTAAGGAGTTGCGGCTTCTTTGCCGATGGGCCAAGGACCCTCCCAGCCGGGGTGAGTGGAACGCATTCTACGCCCGCTTCATCCACCTGGTGTTTTCTCATGAAAACCGACAGGACGACGCCGGCGTGTTCGCTCGCCTTCTCATCAAGGAGATGGATTCCCTCTGGGTCTTTCTGGAGGAAAACGGCGTCGAGCCCACCAATAATCGGGCCGAAAGGGCCATACGCTTCGGCGTACTCTGGCGCAAACGGAGCAATGGAACACAAAGCCAAAAAGGAAACCGATGGGTCGAAAGAATCCTCTCTCTCAAACAGACCTGCAGATCCCGTTCCATACCTACGTTCCCAAAACTGGTCGAGGCAATCGATTCTTATTTCAAAGAACAGCTTCCCGACCTCTCTTGGGTCGGTCAATAATTACACCGGGGAACCTACCCCCTGAACGCGTACGATAGAAGATTATAAAAAAAGATTGATAAGTTGCAAGTATCAACGTCATTAAGCTATTCTTTCAGCTTTTCAGTTGTCAAGTCCCAAAGCGCTCGACAAAGGAGCGCTGACAATCTTCTTCTTGTAATAATCGAGATAGGTGATCGTTCACGGATGGGAAACCTAGAAAAGGATCTCCCCCGTGTTCGTCTCTCGTAACCTCCCGAGCCGGCGCCACTCTGTGTGATAAGCTCCGTTCTGGAAATCTGGTCAAGGGAACGCGCGATCCGGAAGGGCTGCCTATGTTTTCCAGGGACTCCGTTCCAAGATGGTATGGATAAAGCTCAGCATTAGAGATTTGGGGCCGGAAGGGAGTGTCAAAACGAACATTCTGAGGGCATGTATCAACGGTGAAAAAAATACCTGCATGGACACCCAACGCCGATAGTTTACGTTGTTCCCCGGGTTTTGAAAACGTCGCAACAGTGTTTCGGCCTCCTTCTTCTTGCCCAAACGGGCCAATTTCTCCGTGGATCTCAAAGCTCTGGCGTACAACACCATCGCCAACAGAGGCCTCAAATGATCGGGACATGACGATTCAATGGCGTTGGCGTTCTTTAGAAAGGGTTCCAACGGTGCCGAACACATTTGTCCGATGGCCAATTCCGAAGCGTCTAGATGATAGATGGCTAAAGGCTTCAATAGGATCCCGACATACTCCGAAAAAACGAGCTTCAGCCAAAGATACTGGTCTTCGCCGTAAGTGCATTTGTATGCGTCGAAAAAACCCCCGTGTATTCGAACCTCGGCCGTGCGCGCCAAAGTGCCGCACGTTTTAACGAATGAGACGAGTCGAATAACAAAGGAGGCGGGGGCTGTCGGAGCGATCCGGTGAACGCCTGTCTCTATTCCGAGCGCGCGCCAGTATTCACTTGTCCAGAATTGTTTAGGACGCTGATAATAATCCGCTGCAACCATGGCCGCTTGGGGATGCGCTTCGAGAAAGCGCACGGTTTCACTCAGAAAGGAGGGGAGCCATTCATCATCCGCATCCAGAAATGTTATGTACTTACCCCTGGCTTGTTTTATTCCGGTATTCCTGGCTGCCCCCGGCCCTCTATTCTCTTGACGAAGAAGCACAATCCGTAACTTCGGATGGCGTTCCATCCACAATTCCGTTAGCAGAGGCCCTTCGTCCGTGGAGCCGTCGTCCACCACAATCACTTCGAAATCTTGAAAGGTCTGAGCAGAAATTGATTCCAAGGTACGCTCTATATAAAGAGCCTTGTTAAAAAGAGGTATCACAATTGTGACCAGAGGAGATTTTTCCTCGATCTCTTGCCGCGGCTGTGGGATCACTTCTATCTCCGTGGTTGGAACAGTGTCACCATTGCTAACATTCGCGGAATAGAAAACCTCGAAAATCCGCCTTTGCCGGATCGGCCCTCAGTCTCTTTTCAACACCTTTCAGCACGGTATACACCTCGTTTGGCGTGGGGATATGTAGCTTCACATCGTGGCTTATCGGTCAGCTCCTTGAAAATACCAAGCTCTTCAGAAGGTCCTTTTCTTCCCGGGTGGTAGCCGCAACATAGACCAGGATGACATAAAACAATCCGATCAGGGCACAGAAGGCAAGCAACACAATCCAGGCGTCCACCGGGAAAACCCTGGAAATCTCCCAGGATATCATGCCCACGGCAAGGGTGGCCAAAATACCGGGAATCAGTTTGGCGACGAACGTCCACCAGGCTGTTTTTTGGATGACGGCACTGTACGTTGCCGTGAACAAGACGCTTCTGCAAGATAACACAATAGCCCCGGCCCCGGCTACTGCAATGGCTCCCCAATCGGTGCACTTTACCAAGAGGACGGCCAAAACGATATTTGCCAGTCCCATGATTAGAGTAGCGACCGCAGGCCAACGCACCCTCTCTAAAGCGACTTGAAGGCCAAAAAGAGGGAGCACGGACAGGCTTATGGTGAGGTGGGCCAGGAGCACGATCATGAGCCAGGCCAAGTCCTCAAATTGGGGGCCCAACCACAGCCTCAGAAAAGGTTTGGAAAAACCGCACAAGAGACCCACCGGGAGAGCGAACGACAGCCCCATGAATTTTACCGCCCTCTCGGATATTCGACGCACGCTGCCCATATCACCAAGAGCGTATTTGGTCACGATGGTGGGTGTCAATACACCGGCCACAGTGGCTGCCATGTTGCGTAATATGAGTGAAAAGAAGAGAACCGATCCATACTTCCCTGCCATCTCAGCACCGAGCAGCCTGTTCACCACAATCAGTTCGACATTGAAGAGGAACAAACTGCCAATGTTATCCGCCGTCATCCAGCCCCCCAAACCGAAAAGATCGCGAATTCTCCGGCGGTCAAAGGCTGACGGCATGATATGAAGTTCGGGCGTCAATCTGCGCCATAGGGCCATGTTGCCGATCAGGGCAACGCCGCCTGCCGCCATAATAGCGACGCCCATATGCCACAATTTAGGCGCGAAGAAGGAAAAGAGCAGTACTACGATTCCTATTCGAGTTATTTGAGACAGGAGTATGACGAAGTTTCGCAGATCAAATCGATTTCTGCTCCATGCACAGACTGAGAAGCTGCTGCCTACCGTGATGATTACGGATGAAGTTAAAGAAGCAAAAAAAACCAACCGAGTGTCCAATTCTTGCCCCGGTGGGACATGAAAGACCGCAGGGGCGGCAATGACCGCCAAAAGGACCACCGGAAACGCCAAAGCCCCAAGTATGATGTTTCCGAACAAAGCGGAATTAAAAGTGATGTTCGCCGGTTCTGTGTCATCTTTCTCCAGGTCGATTGTCAGGAAACGCCCGACAGCGGCGTTCAATGACTGGCTAATGGTTGTAACGTATTCCGAAATTGAGACGGCCAGCGGAATCAATCCGTAGGCGGAAACGCCCAAATTATGGATCAGGTAAGGCACAAACCAGATGCCCATCAATCCGGCGAAAACGAATACGCCTATGTTGGACGCCATGTTTCTTACGAATTGTTTGCGAAACTCGGGGGCATACCGGCTCGAATGTAGTCCGCGACCCAAAACGTGCGCTCCTTCGTGGTATGCAGGGAGGGCTTAAGTCATTCAGATGATGGCGAAAACCTTGACAGAGATGAACCGACAGGCTGCTTATGGGATCTGCGACCTCCCCCCGGCATTCGGGGCCGTGTTCGAGCCTTCGACAGGGAAGCACTATACATATTCACTATCCAATCAACGCAGACATCCTTCGAGTGCGCGTCAATGTCAGCTCTCGTTGTTTTTCGATGTTACACCGACATGATTTCCGGGGGAAAACGTTTGGACAAGTTTCCCCGGAAAACTTTTCAGACCGATGCCGCCCCGCCCGCAAGCCTTTCATGGGCCATGATCGCCCGATGAGGGCAAACCCGCTCTTACTGGAGCGCTGTCACTTCCACCACGTCCTGGTAGACAGGAAATCCCTGTTGATCTTGGGGCGGTCCGTTTGCCGGATCCCGGTCAATCATCGTATATCCCGGGTCGGCCGACAGCGCGAACCGAATGTTGACATGGAAGCTGCCGGTCTCATGGGGGACCACTTTGATCTTCATTGTCTTAGTTTCACCTCTTTCCCAATGATACGCTTCCATTTCAGCCAACATATATTGGGCCGGCGCTCTTCCGGATGACGTGCTCAGCATGTTAAAGGGCGACGGCTCCAACGGTCCAACGAATAAAGGCGGTCTCGTGGAACCGTCATTTATGATCTCGGCTTCGATTCCGTTTCCGAGGATTTCGGGAAATGATATGGAAATCCCGCCCCAGAAGGCATGAGGACCATTGTTCCTTGCCTTGACTTCTATGAAAAATGGCTGCTCCAATGCTACTTGGCGTGAATCGACCGATCTTGATACAATGACGGCGCCTTCTCCAGGAACGCTTGAAAGCGCCTCGATCCATTCCGACTGTGCGTAACCCAGCACGTAGTGGTCATCATGAAAACCAACGTTAAGGTAGTAAGGGTCGGGGCCGGCATCGCAAGGCGCCTGCCATGGCCAGTCAAATACCTCCTGTCCAGGTGCGAAGGTGCGGAAAATGTCTTCTGAGGGATCAGCCTGGTGAGAGTCGTAAAGCAGCCCGTCAGTGTGGTCGGAATTGTCGATTTTGAGGCCGGCGATCACGTCTGCCTCTGGCCCCGTATTGGTGGCGACGACCCGTATCACGATATTCTGGCACGGGCTCCACTCCGATATGGGTTCAGCAGTGGGCGCATCGAGATAGCTTATGGAATCAATTTCGACTAAAGGGACTTGAAGGTTCGGGTCGACTTTTGTCATGAAGAAATTTTCAGGCTCGGATGCGTCAAAATCAACGGAGGAGTTTGATCCAATCTCGATCCGATCCATTTGGAAAACATCGCCGTTGAGTGTATCAAAGAGCTGGGGATCATTAGTGACGGCCCCTTCGTATCCGGCTTCTTGGACGATCTCTGCGGTGCGTCCCTTGAAGCTCCCGTAAGGATACGCAAAAAAGTCTACGGGTGCACCCAATTGGTTCTCCAAGTCTAGTTTGCTTCCTAAAATCTCCTCTTCCGCTTCCGGATCGGACAGGAAGAAGAGATTGGGGTGCGTCCTCGAATGAGACCCGAATGTAATCCCTTCATTCCACATGGCCTCGATTTCGCTCCAGAGAAGATGATAGGAAGGATATTGGGACTCCACTGGATCCGTTTCCCAGTCGTCCAGGTAGCGATCGGACGTTCCGATGTATCCGGTAATAATGAAGTTCGTTGCCGTAAAGCCGTATGATCGCAGAATTGGAAAGGCTTTGGTGAAAAAATTCTGATATCCGTCATCAAAGGTGATCACCACCGGTTTTTCGGGCAATGTCTCATTCGCATAAATGAAATCGTGGATGTCCTCCAAAGAGATGGAATCGAAGCCATAGGCCTTCAGCGCAGCCATTTGCCGGTCAAAGCGTTCGGTGGTCACCCAATACGCTGTGGGCGCTGAATCATCCACTTTGTGGTACGCAAGGATGGGGATCAATCTGGATACCCCAGTGGTGACCTGCACCGATCCAACTAGAATAGTGGCCTCGCCCTGATGGTCGGTGTTCGGCTCGGAGCCTGAAGGATCTCTGAGAAATACCGATCCGTCGTCCAGGTACATTTTGCAGTAGATGTCGTAGACGCCCGCCATTTTGGGAGTGATGGTCACCTGGACCGTTCGTTCGATCCCCGGCGCCCATGAGGTCCAGGTGGGTTGAACTTGCAAATATTGCGCCGTGTCACCGGAGTCGAGCTGATCTCCCGCCCACCAGACGGACTGACCGCCTTCGGCTCCAGTGGCCACATGATCTTCCGTGGCTTCAACCCCATTCGAGAAAGCTTGACGAACCTGAACCACCATTCCACCGGACGGTGCCGTGATTCCACCCGCATTACGCCCCCCAACGGTGACGGTAAAGGGCTCGTTAATCTGAACGTTCGACTTGTCGATACTGTGGTTGGTCAAAACGGGAGATGCAGGGGAACTCGAATCGGCGACCTGCACTGAACCAACGAAGATAGTACCTTCCCCCTGATGGTCGGTGTTAGGCTCGGAGCCTGAAGGATCTCTAGAACTTGACGAACCTGTACCGCAATTCCGCCGGACGGCGCGGTGCTGGTTCCTTTGTTTCGTCCCTGTACCGTGATGGTAAAAGCTTCGTTGACCTGAACATCGGTTTTGTTGATTACGTAAGACAATAATTCGGGTCCAGGGGGAAAAGTAGCTGCCTGAGTCTTGAAATGCCAGACGTCCCCGGTAGTGGTCAGATCTCCGTCGGTAGTATCTATTCTCCAGTAATAATCCGTGTTGTACTGCAGTATGCCCGGATCATAATCGCTTGTGGGCATAGTTCCCTTATATTCCTCGCTGCCAGGACTGCCGTTCGTCCCAAAGTACACTTCATACCCCACCGAGTCGCCGTCCGGGTCCGACGCGTCGTTCCAATCCAGGTGAACGTATAATGACGCATTAGAGGAATCATGGCTCGGCTGAGGATTTGAAGCTTTGCTCGGCGCATGATTCTGTCCTGGTATCGGGTCCGGTAAGATTACGCTTATGGTGTACGTTGGAAAACTCAAACAATCCGTTACGACGCCCGACGGCGGGTTGAATGACCATCCGGAAGTCCAACTCCGTTGGTCACTCATTGCTGCTCTATAGTTAATAACAAATGTTCCATAATCATCCGGCTCAATATATAGCTCGAGATATCTGTCTTCATCGACTTGCCAAGTATTCAGGCTTACGGATTCGACCATGACATACTCTGCGTAACCGTCGCCACCGAGACCGCTTCCATAATACTCAGAGTAATTTAGGTTTAAGCTTGTATTGACGGAATCTACCGCAACACGAGTTACGTCTCCACTGCTGGTGTAGCTCGGAAATGATACCGTTATATTATTATATGCCGGAGGGGATGGCTGATCTCCGGTGTTTCTTACACCTATTCTAAGTTTAATGGTATCGCCGACCTCAAAGCCTTCGACGGTTATGGATCCACCTTCGCTGAGGGCGTACCCGTTTATGCTGATGCTTTCCATGTAAGGATAGGCGGCCGCCATGACGTTCAGCGAAAAAAGAATCACGGACAAGCTAATGCCCATTCTCGCCAAACCCGTTCCCAAAAACTTGGTTAACATGATACGCCCCGCACACCTAATCACGAGTCGATAGGATCTTTATTCGCGTTTGGTTTATCCATCATATAGAATAAATCATATTATAATATTACAGAGCAGGAAAAGCAAGGGTCATAAGCGTGGACCAGTGGTTCGAGTTTCAATCCAAACGGCGGTCACTTAGGAGTTCGGACATGCCACGCGCTTGGGAGACGCAATGCCAGTGCTCATCTCGTCAGATCGCCGTATAGCCAAAGAAGCCTCGAAGGGCAGCGCGGTTCGAGTTCCAGCCCCCGGGTTGCGAGGTGACGCTTCCGGGTTTGCCGATGATCCACAGATCGCCGGTCTTCGGTCCTTAATCGATTACAAAAGAAAACATTTCACACCGCTTCCAATCTCAGGGCGGTCGAAGTCATCATGCGACACGGCGTTTTGGTTTAAGCAAAACTCCCGGCCTCCGGCGATTTGGATACATTCGGACCCTTCGTCGTCAAACAACCGCACCACTTATGCGATGATAAGGCCGAATAACCCGGCCTTGGGAGATACGGCGGCTATTTCGCTTCAAGTGGACGTCTCGGAAACGGATGCGGTCTGCCGGAACAAAGGCGGGGTCTCTTGAGATCCGAGGAAGGACCCTTAAGCACTTACCCTATCAGCGCTTCCCCGAAAGATATTTGAGAAGAATGCGTCCATGCGGTATTCTTCGAAGACGATGGGTCAGGTCAGGGACAGGGCCTTGGTCGAGGGTCTCTCCGAGAAATCCTCACGAGGCGTTTCTGTACGGAAAAGCTGTCCAAGGACACTACAACCGGAGGCAGAGAACGTACTTACGTAGTTCTCCATGATGGGGAGGGAGGTTGCAACGCAGGAACAGGCCGCTCAAAGCGGATCATTCAGCCTCAGTGAGTGAAACGACTCCGGGGAAACCGTTTTCCCAAAGGCTTCCCCGGATGATCGATTGGTGAAGTAGCCTGTTGTGGAACGGACCATGGTTTAGTCTGTCGGCGTGACCCTCAAATTAGCAGGCGGAAGCGGGGGGGTGGAAGGGGGGGCAGTGGCCCCGGTGTACTCTCCGATTATCACTGTTCCATGGGCTTCCTGGGATGCTTGCGATTGTATCTGTGAAAGAGAAGTGTAGGTGCTGTTGCCCCAGCGCATCAATAGCTCATTTTGGCTGGCATAGTAGGTAGAGTAATCCAATGCCGTAGAACTCACCTGGCCGCTGCCAATCCAAACCTGGTTTATATTGGTAGCACCGCCTGTCTTATTATTCGCAATAATGTTGTTACTAATTTCATAGGTAGTACCGTCCTCAATTTGGATACCGCCTTTAACTCCATTAGTTGAAGCGTAGCCGTTATGCCAAATTACATTGTCCAGAATACGCACATTTCCCGTTGCCTCCATATTGATTATTATCCCGGTATCGTCATTATCATATATGGTATTTTGGGATATCTCTATATCGGACGTGTCTTTACTTCTGATCCAAATACCCCATCGATTGTTATGAATCCTATTATTGATTATTTTGACCTTTCTGCTCTCCATTTGAACGGTAATACCCGTCTGCGCATGATGCCCATAGATGTCGTTATTCTGTATAATGCAATATTCGCTGCGTGCTGTAGGCGTCTTCATCCACGTATATTTTAAATCCAGACCGTCCTCTTGGGCATGGTTGCCGATCTCGTTATTTTCGATAATGTGACCACTGGAAGCGCCTTCCAAGACGACACCGTCCACATTTCCCATCAATCTATTGTTGGAAATGGTGAAATTGGTTGCGTTGACTCCCAAGGCAATATCACCCCCGGCGGTATTGATGCCGATGTTTGTGAACGTACAGTTATCGATCGTCACATATTCAGGATAACCTGAATGCCCAATGTCGTCAGCAAGAACACCTCTATTTATCATGTCGCGAACGGTCGAGTTGAGGATGTTGATATATTTGCTGCCCCCCAGAATAACAAATCCTTCATCAGCGTTACGAATAATGATGCCGTCGATCACGATATAACTTTGGTTCTCAATCCACCACCCGTAGTCCACGCCATTGTGGTCTATTACTACGCTTTCATTTCCGTAGGGCTTAATGGTCAATTTATTGCTGCTGGAAGTATTTTTGTTAACTATGGAAACCGTATTTTCAACGTAGGTTCCGGTTCTGAGTAATATAGTATCACCACCGGTTGCCATAGAAATCGCCTTTTTCAAGGTAAGAAGCGGACTTTCAATGGTTCCTTGATTTGAATCCCTGCCGTTTGGTGATACGAAATAGTCTCTTGCCGGACTTTCACCAGCCATTGACAAAATAGACAGAGCGAAAATAACGAATGAAATGCGAACCAAACCGGAACAGGGACGCAGTTTCAGAATAGATCTTGTAAGTGTCATGTTCATTCTCCAAAAAACAGTTTTTAGATATTAAAGTTGTTATTATGATCGTCTCTTAAAGAAGAGACGGCTTTCATGCGGTATTCGACAAGCAAAAAGCCCTGAAAGCTCCTACACATTACGGTTTCTCGCTTCATAAAACGCCGGGGAACTATTGGAACGTAGTGTAGTTGTGTGGTTGACCGGTCCACTACACATATACCAGGAGTGAGAACAAAGAGTAAAGAGATTCCTCCATGGTCTTCAGCTGTCGTAGATATTGAAAGCAACAAGCGTGCCAGGCCACAATAAAAAACAGTCGCTTTGCGAAAACGGCTGTTTTAGGTGCAATCCGAAGCATGTGGAGCAAAGGCCCGGACCCATACGCACATGTAACTGGGAATGCGTGCGTAACGAAAGTGTAATCGCCCAGTACGCCTTCGTGTGTCTTCATCAGGTATACAGGGTATATTAGGAACAGGCTGTTTCGATACGCCGATGGCTTGATTTTATTGGTAATCATCGTGTTTTTATTCGACCAAGATGACGTTTGATGGTACATCAAAAATGGACAAGCTGCGGGTTTAGTTAAACTGAGGGAGCGCGCCAAGTTCGACGTTCGACCTGCATCGAGGCCGAATGGATCCTCCATCAGGAGAGCATCCGCCTTTACATGGAACAAGTCGGGAATGCGCCGTGTTCAGCGACGCTCAGGACGGTTCGCCGGATTCCGTAGGATTCGTCACAGTCGTTCTCACGCACTACCCGAAAATAGGTTCAGAATGCCTGAGCGAGAGGATGAACTCAGATGACATCGGAGAAACGCCCGCGCAGTATTCAGATATTGAGCCTTCCCGTGGATCTGCTGACCATGGATGAGGTTCTTGATAAGGTGGTCGAATACGTGGAAACCGGCGCCAGGCCGTGTTCCATTTTTGCCGTAAATCCGGAAAAGAGTATCACGGCTCCCAAAGATACGGTTTTGCGTAGCGCGATGTGTTCTGCTGATGTGATCATTCCGGATGGTATAGGCGTTGTTCTTGCCGCTCGGATCCTGCACGCGAAAAGGATACAGCGGATCACCGGAGTGGATCTCATGCAACGAATTTGTGATCTCGCCGCTCAAAAAGGGTACCGAGTCTTCCTTTACGGGGCGAAGGAAGAGGTCAACAAGAAAGCCGCGGCACAGTTGCAGCGAAAGTTTCCGGGCCTGCAAGTTGCAGGAAGGTGCAACGGGTACATTGCCGAGTCCGAAATGGGGGCTTTAATAGAACGGATCAACGAGCTGCGCGCACAGATACTGTTTTTGGCTCTCGGATCTCCGAAACAAGAACTGTGGTTTGCCAAACATAAGGATGCTCTCACCACGGTTCGCGTCTGCCAGGGGATCGGGGGAACCCTGGACGCCATAACCGGCCAGGTAAAGCGCGCCCCCAGAATAGTGCAAAAGCTCGGGCTGGAATGGTTGTACAGGTTGGCCACGGAACCCAAGCGGGCCAAAAGGCAGGCTGCTTTGCCTATCTTCGCCTGGATGGTCTTGAAAGCAAGGCTTCGAGCCTCGCTCGGGATGCCGGGAGCTCACAGAGGTGGCGCCAATTAGACGAACATTGGCGAACTCTTTTGAGCGCCGTTCCATTGCGCCCGGACTCTCGTGCACAGAACTGAAGGTTCATCTCGTTCCATCAAACGAGGTCGCAGCTCCGGTTACCACGCGGCGTACGGTGCTGGTTCAGGGATTGGAACCCGACGTTGATTCGAAGTGCGTCTTGAACCACTCATACGTCCTGCGTATCCCTTCCTTCAGCTCGATGGCGGGCTTCCATCCAAGGGCCGAGATTTTGGAGGTATCGAGCCGCTTCCTGGGGGCGCCGTCCGGCTTGGAATCGTCGAATTCAACCGTTCCTTCAAATCCAACCACGTTGGAGACGATCTCAGCCAGTTCCCGGATGCTGATGTCCTTGCCCCATCCAATATTGATTAAATCGGCTCCGTCGTAGTTTTTCATTAGAAAAATGCAGGCATTGGCGAGATCATCCACGTGTAGGAACTCCCTTCGGGGACTGCCCGTTCCCCAAATTACAACTTTGTCGTTACCCGATCGTTTGGCTTCGTGAAACCTCCGGATCAATGCGGGAAGTACATGGCTTGTTACAAGGTCGAAATCAGCTCCGGGACCGTACAAACCGGCCGGCATCACGGGCAGAAATGAAGTTCCATACTGCCCGTTATAGGACCGGCACAGCTCAATGCCGGCGATCTTGGCCAGGGCGTAGGGAGAGTTGGTCGGCTCAAACGGGCCGGTCATGAGGTATTCCTCTTTCATGGGTTGCGGCGCCAAACGGGGATAGATGCACGAACTTCCCAGAAAGAGAAGACGTTTGACTCCGAAGCGCCACGCGGCATCGAGGACGGAGATTTCGATCTTCAGGTTATCGCGGATAAACTCCACGGGATACGTACTGTTGGCTAAAATTCCCCCCACTTTAGCGGCTGCCAGGAACACGTATTCGGGACGTTCCTTATTGAAGAAGTTGTTCACGGCCCGGGCATCCGTGAGGTCCAGTTCAGCATGTGTCCGCTCGACGATACGCTCGTAACCCCGGGTTCGGAGGGCTCTGGTTATGGCGGACCCCGCAAGACCCCGGTGTCCGGCTACGTAGATCTTCGCGTCCTTTTCCACGGGTGGTTTCTCCCGTCCATCTTGGTCATGTGGCCTGTCGGACGCGATCAAGAGCGTCCCGGCATTCCCGCCGCGTTATTCCGACTTCTCAAAAATATAACGGCCCTTGCGTAAAAGCAATCCATCTTGTTCGGCCTCCTTTGCGTGGGGCGTTGCCATCATCCTGGCTGATTAGGGCATATATTAAAAGGACGGAACAGTCCCGGCACTTGGGTTACAAAAACGAAATCAACGGTGTGGATAGTACACATTCGCTCTTCGCCGGCTGAGACGAACCGGGCAGCAGCGGCTCGGCCCGTCTGTGAAGGTCCGGCGCCACCCGGAATCGAACCTGGCCTCCTCGGGAACTGGCGCGTGTCTTGCATACAAGATAATGCAAACGCATACAGTCCCGAGGGGGGTAGTCCATATGATCGCAATAGCAGGCCGCATCCCAACCGTCATCACGGCCATACTGATGTTCCTAATCGCCGCCGTTTCGGCTAACGCCGCCGTAGAACTCTACACCGTCCAGCACGCCATCGAGCAGCGACAGCTCCAATGGACCGCGGAAGACACCCTGTTGAGTCTCTTGTCCTCCGGCGAGAAGGTCGGATATGCCGGACTCAGCCTGCCTACACCCGAAGATCAGGCCCAGGCCGATCTCTGGATGCCGGAAGCTTACGGCTCGCTTCCTTCGACGTTCGACTGGAGAAACGTGGAAGGGGACTCGTGGATCGGACCCGTGCAGGACCAGATGGGATTGCCCGTCAGCTACGCATTGGCCGCCGTGCAGAACCTCGAGGACCTGCTGCGTATCCGTGAAAACGAATCCGATCTGAACCTCAACCTTACGGCCTATCCCCTTATACCCGCGGATCCGGCCGACGGTTCCTTCATCGCCTTCCAGAATGGGCTCAAGCGATTCGGAGCTCCGGTGGATGCTTCGGATGTAAACGAAAACTACACGATCCGTTCGTGGCAGTGGGTCACCCTGGACGAGCCGGACGTCGAGGCCGTCAAACAGGCCGTGCTGCGGGGGCCGGTCCTCACCCTGATGGATGTATACGAAGATTTCCTGTTCTATCGAAGCGGCGTGTACCAGGCTCTGGCTATGAACTTCCTGGGCGCTCACGTAGTGCGCATCGTGGGATGGGACGACACCGCCCGGGCCTGGATCGTGCAGAACAGCTGGGGCGAATCCTGGGGAGAAAACGGATACGCCCGAATCCACTGGGACGATCCCTTCTCCCAAATCGGACGATTCACCGTCATTCAACATGTGGATCCCATTTCCAGTGCGGTCCAAGCCACGGACAACACCTCGGAGTCCGCTTCCACGGGTTCCGGCATCGGCGATTCTTCCGCCAAACACATCGGTCCGGCAGATGGCGCCACCAATGCCGAATCCCCCATCTATCGAGCCCTGGATGAAACACCGCTCATTCTGCAAAGCACCACCGTGACCCTGGCGTGGGACGCTTGCGCCAACGCCACGTGGTATCGGCTGGAAGTCAACACCGGCAGCGCCTGGACCGAAGGTAGTCGGGTGTTTTACGGGAATATCGGAGCGGCGACCAGCCAAGTCATGGATCAGCTCGAAGCGGGCGTAGTGTACTACTGGCGGGTATGGGCCGGCAACGACGACGGTGAGAGCGATCCCGCCGTGGGACCTGCCTTTACCCTGCAGACCGTATCACCGACGTACGTCATCACCGCCTCCGCGGGCGCTCATGGCTCCATCACCCCTGCGGGGCAAACAGCCGTAACCCAAGGCTCCGGGCAAACCTACACCATCACTCCTGCTTCGGGCTACCAGGTTTCCAGCGTACTCGTGGACGGGGTGTCGATAGGGAACGTCACCACGTACACCTTCCAAA
>JACQYL010000119.1:946-133598 GCA_016208165.1 Deltaproteobacteria bacterium | reverse complement strand
CCTTCATTATCTGCCCTCCTAATCTTTGGTGGAATGCTTTGGTCAAAACAACGAGTTATAAGTCGGCACAAACTCCTGCCCGCGAATCACCAACCAAGCGGATGTGATTGGAAATCGGTATGCTTTTTTTGGATTATCTCCTCCTTTCGGGTGCTTTCCGAAGTGAATCGCTCCGGCGCCCGATCGTAGTTGATTTCTCGAGCAAAAAGCCCAAAGAGGTAAATGGACGGATCAGTCCGATCCTTTGAGGGCCTCTATTAGGGCTTCCTCAAGAAGCGCTCCCGCTTTTTTCAAAAGGGTATCGCCAATCTCACGATCCATGTTCATCGTGGCCATGCATGGATGTTCACGGTGCAATTGGCCTGCCCTTTCAACGGCTTCCTCAACGCCGACGCCTCCTAGTCGTTCCGTCACGTACGACGTGTTTCCGCACGGCGCCTCTCGAAGGACGGATACTTCTACAATTTGATCCCCATCCACCCGGACCTTCAGTTTGGGTTTCCCGTAACAGCGGGAGAACTCCCGGATCAACGGGCCCATATCGTCGTCATAGACCAACCCGCAGAACGGGCCTGGAAATGCAGTCTTGACGCCCTTCCTGTCCAACTGGCGCTTGATCTGGTTGGCCAAACCCGTCGGGAGCAGAGCCCTGTTATCCACAGGCGCAATGACCGCGGCGACCTTGCATTGCAGGGCGATTTCCGGAATAAGTTCGGCCAGTTTGTTGTTCTGTCCCAGATAGAGTAGGAGATCCCCTGTAGGCAGATCTTCGGGAAGTATGTCTTGCGGATCGTCGATCACGGCCGGCAGCTTCGACGTGTATTCATAGCCGACGGTTTCCCAAGAGGACGGCGCTGTCTTCTGCAAATATTCTACAAATCTCCGGCCAAATTTCCCCTGGTAAATAGCTATGACGCGCAAGCCAGACACCTCCATGTCTATTCTCACGTCGAATCTATGGTCGAGTGTAGGTTAAGTGGGATGGTGGACGTATATATATTTGAACGTACGCGCTTAAGCGTGTGTTTGAAATGGATAGTGCTAAATGCTTAACGCTGAAGTCAGTTCTTGGATCCCTTTCTTGAGGGAGGAATCGTCCGGAAGCTCTGTTACAGGTCTGCCTTCCATTTCAAGGTCATATATTTCCGGGTTTTCTGCAATAGTTATAACTGGATCTGCCCTTATCTCTTTAATAATATCCCATGCTCTTTGGGGCAGTTCTTTTTGTATCCGATTAACAATCAGGGATATTTTACCGGTTGTCGATCTCAGATCACCAATGAGTGTGTTGATCCCTGCGGCTGCGTTCAAACTCCTCAATGTAGGATCGGATACGATGATGAGGTTGTCCACATCCTGTGTGGTTTGTCTGCTGATATGCTCCATGCCGGCTTCACAATCGATGACGACATAGTCGTAGGGATTTTTCAGCTTATCGACAATAGCGCGGAGAATATTGTTCACCGCGCAGTAGCAACCGGGCCCCTCGGGACGCCCCATGATCAGGAGATCGATTTTGTCGGATTCCGCCAGGGCCTCCCGGACCCGTAGATCCAGGAAATCCATTTTAGTTACACCGGCGCTGAAGGTGCCCTTGCGAATGTGATCGTCCAGGGTCTCCCGAATGTTTCCAATGCTTTCCGTGGGAGGTAATCCCAAAGCCTGGTTCAAATTGGCGGCGGGATCCGCATCGACAGCCAGCACAACGCCTTTGCCGGCGAGATAGTCTATAATGAGAGCGGCAATCGTCGTCTTGCCGACGCCGCCTTTGCCTGCAACGGTGATCACTCTAGCCACGGATCTCGAGCCCCCACTCTTTGGCTTTATCCGCTAGAAACGGAGAAAGCTGGTTAACGGACTTCGGGCCTACAAATACCTCCCAGTCGGGCATCAAGTCGGGCAGCTCATTCTTGATCCGCGAGGCTGCATGAGGCAGAATCATTCGTTTGGTCTGCAGTTTCTGCTGCAAGCCGCGCTCTTTGAAGAAATCCGCAATGGCTTGCCCGTGGAATCTCCCGTCCGCCATGGCCGTGTCCACACCAAACCCTCCGGTGTCCAGAATGGCAGCGAAGAGCGGGACGCGGCTTGCTTCCGCCGCAGACGAGATGAGGAAGAAGGTTAAGGCAAAATTGGTGGTGACCAGCACGGGCGAATTTTCCCCGGGCCCGTTGATCTCGTATAATTTTGCCTCGACGGTTCTCAGTTTGCGAGGATCACTGTAGATATCCATGCGCTGTACCAAGAGGGGATAAAGGTAATCCTCGGCGGGATTGGAAACCACTACTACGCCCGCGTACTTGGCCACGAAACATCCGGCATACAGAACTTCCTCGACCGGATTTTGGGACAACGCGGTGGGAAAAGCGATTGTAGGATATCCCAGAGCCCTGTTTTCCGTTTTCAGGGCGGCCCTTCGGATCACGGTCTGGTCCTGGATCCCCTCAAAAAACGTCTTTGAAGATGGATCGAGGAGGAGCTGATTGAGGCCCTCCGCTTTCAGTCGCAGACTCAGCGGAATGAGGTTTTGGACTCCGTCGGCCTTGAGACCGACAGCGCAGGGGGAAGCCTTGATCCTGGGAAGTGCTTCGTCGAGATTTTCCTGGGTGATGGGATAGATGACCGGGTTTCTGTCTTTGTATATGTCCCTCGCCCGGAACAGGGCATCAAGATTTTCGGATATGAGGACCGCTGATAAAGGAGAGCTCTCGTGGACCTTTCTGACGACATCCTCAAATCTGCCCCGATCGCCGGAATCGAACCTTAGGGCCCACAGGTTTGGTTTGAGTTCGACCTGGGCTCTCACGTAAACGGCGTTTCTGACCTGCTCGAGCTTCTTCTCGATTTTCCCGTCATCCTCGGTATCGGAGATGAGGACGGCAATGCCCGGCTCATGAAAAAAACTCTTTTCATGCCTGTACATCACTTCCTCCTCCCCGATTATGACCGCATGGTCTCCCTTCCCGATAGTTACCAGGACCATGGGGGGGGTAAGGCCCTCCTCGATCTCTGCCTTTACCTCGGCCTCAACATAAGGACATTTGTCGACTTCGATCTCCCCTTTTGCCAGCTTCATGGCAAAACTGAAACAGGTAGGAAAGCCGCACTCCTTGCAGTTCTTCTTGCCTTCCTCCGGGAGCATCTTCTTGATGTCGGACCCTTTCAAAGCCATTCATCACCTCCTCAGCCGGCAAGCCACGGATGACCTACATTATTCAGGAACTCCTCCAAGGCTTCCACGCTGGCGGCGTCTTCCTCGGTGGCGATTTTGTCGGCTATGCCTTCGGGAAAGTCTTCCTGCACACGCTCTTTGAGTTCCTTGGGCATCCACATGAGTCGTTTGTGTCCGCCGTCCGCAAGCATGAACTTGGGGGAACGAAGATAAGAAACGCCGATCCCGATCATACCTTCGATCTGCCTGCCGCCGCTCACTTCGCCCGCCAAAGAAGAGAACGTTTCGCCGGTTGGCGTTGTGCCTTGATATTCCCTATGCACCACCCCGAATCCATCCACCTCGGGAATATAAAAGAGAACGCACTGAAAACACCCACATCCCGTGTGAGGCTTGTCAAAGGCGGAATACAAATAAAACTCGGTGCTGGCGCCCATGCTTTTTTCCGCAACCGCCGCGTTCACACCGGTGTATAAACCCAGCACCGGATCCAGGCACTCGCCTTTGTCGATCCTGAAGTTGGGTCCTTCAGGGTCCATCTTGAAGGCGGCCTTGCCGTCCAACCAGGAGATACAGCCACAGATGGACTGCCTTTCCGGGGTGATGACACACACATGCTGCGGCGCAAAGCTCTGGCACATGATGCAACCGTAGAAATCGTCCACCTCTTCGTCTTTCATACCCCTGACCCGCTCATCCCGTGCTCGGTAAATCTCTCGGGCCTTGGGCAGAAGTTCCTCGACCTTTTTAGGATCCGTCACGAAGGTAATTGCGATCTTTTCGATCATGTACATTTCGGCGGTGAAGAGGGTGATCAGAATTGCTCCGAATTCCTTGAAGGAGTTGAATCCTTGATTGTAGCTGTCCTTGTGAATTCTCAGCCAGATGTCATCACGAGAACCCATGTGCCAGACGCCTTCCATGTAATTTGAATACATGTGAATGCGGCGTTCGATGACCGGCTCCATGTCCTTTTCCAATTCCTCCCCGGCCACGTCGATGAGCAAGGCGAATGGATGAGTGCTGCCCTCTTCCATCTCGTTAATATCCAGACCGATGATTTCGATTTTCTCGTTCTCTATAGCATCCATTTCTTTGAGGGTGACCAGCTCGAACCGTTTGGTCGTGCCGCCGCCCAATTCGACCTGAAAAGCGTTCTTCCGTACTGTCTCACCTTCAAACTGGGGGCCGACTCCAATAGAAAATTCCGCCATGATTTACTTCTCCTTGAGATTTGCTAACATATTGTCAAGAAATTCTTCCCACTTTTGGTCCTTCGGGAAATTCGGCATTGAATAGTCCGCATGAGGAAAATAATACCGGCACAAAGTCATGGTTTTTAAATGCGGCGCATAATGCTTCAGTGTTGAAAGCCCTGCACTCGCCAGGTCGGTCCTGATGCCGAAAAAGAGGACCAGGTCGTGATTTCCTTCGCCCTTCACTCCTTTCCAACTCGGAGTCTTCAAGCAGTTGAGAATTTCCATGATGTCGTAGGAGCACTCGGGGATACACTCTCTTGCCAACAGCCCTTTCTTCGTATGGGCGGTGGCGCAAATGGGAATATTACCCGAACGGGCCAACTCCAGCGCCCAGTCCAGTAGAAGTTTCCCGTTGAGGGAATCCTTCAGAACCCGAGGCCCTAAGACGAGCAAGGGCCGCTCGGCCTTTTTGATGAGCTCGGCATATTCCGCCCCGTCCTTAATGATACGAGCCTCTTTAGTGCCGGTGAGCACGTTTACTTTATGATAAGGCAGCGTCATTCTGATGACCCTCCAGGAGCTTGGTTATCTAATCGGCGAAACCCTTCTTCTCCAGTTCTGACCTCACCGTATCCATGATGATGTTGCCGGCCACATGTAGGATGGTGTCCCCGAGTTCACGATCCATGTCCATGGATCCTTGACAGGGGTGGGCATGAAAAAACTTACCGGTCAGCTCCGTCACATTGTCTCCAACGTTGAGTCCCTTAAGGTGCTCCGCGACGAAGTGAGTGTTTCCGCAAGGAGAACCTCGTCGCACCGTGGCTGATTGGATACGTCCGTCCTTGACGGTGAGTTCAAGATCAGGCTTGCCGTACCGCTTCGCGAAAGCCTGAGTAAGCGGGCCTTGGTGGTCCGCTTCCGCCAGGGAGCAAAAGGGGGCAGGGAAAATAATGGGAATCTGTTTCTTTTTCAGTTGACGCAGAATCTGGTTGGCCAGACCGGTTGGGAGGTGGCCCCGAGCATCGACCGGTGCGATGACTTCTTTAGCTTTACAAGCTTCGGCCATTTCAGGAATGATTTCGGCCAGCTTACGATCCTCCCCCACGTACACCAAAAGATCACCCTGTGGCAGATCCGTCGGCAGGACTTCTTCAGGATCATCAATAACCGCCGGAAGCGTGCCCGTATATTGGTAGCCGATGATCTCCCAGGAATCGGGAGCCGTCTTCTTGAAATGGTCCACAAACCTTTTCCCGTAATCACTGGTAAAAACGACGATCATTTTCAATGATTCGATCCTCCTTATTTCCCACCTTTGACGTAATCCACGGAAGCTTGGCTATCGTATGTTCCAATGATGGTCGGATTTGAAATAAAAGGTTTGGGTTTCCAGTCCTTTTCCTTCAAAAACGTCATGACCTCGCGTTTGTACACAAGAGGAACGTCGGCGGGCTTTCGAACGAAATTGGGTAGGTCGTCCGGGAGCGTACCCATATACTTCTTGTAGAAATCAATGTAGTTATGCAATTTTACTTGCCGTCCCTGGTGAGTGTCGTTGCGTCGGATACAGAGTTTGGCTATCTCCACCAGGGCCCTTTCCTTGGATTCCACCACGGTGATTAGATGTTCCGGACAGCGGTCGTCCGAATCCATGAGCTCGTCGGTGCGGGCGTCTCTGACCCGCCAATCCGTACCTTCCTTGTCACTCAGCAAGAGGCGTTTGTATTTGGCCGCATGGGGGCCCAATACCACGGGAATGCCCCAACGATTGCATCCGGTGGCTATGGATGTGGCCTTCTGGGAATAGGCTCCCCAAGCCAGGCCGCAGGCCCCGATGCGGTTAAGAATGTAGTCGGCCACAGCCTCGAAGTTGCCCCGTAGGGGGACTTTGGCGAAAATGTTCGCTACCTTGATGGCCGCGCCAACGATATGGGAGTTGGAAACGCACGATCCGACATTGATCACTCCGCCCGAATAAAAAGTCGGGGGATATTTTTCGTACACGGTCTGACCGTCGTATTTTTTCATGGCAGCCGCCATGGCGGAGCAGCCGGAGAGCATCACGATGTATTTGCGTCTGGCCAGTTCCTCGACGATGTCGGCAATTTCCTCCATCTCTTCGGGAAAGTTCGAACATCCTACCACCGCCACAATTCCGGGATTGGTTCCGAAGGCGATGGGGATGGACGCTTCGCGAATTTCGACCGCTCCCACCGGTCCCCGTCCGACCCTCATGCGGTAGGTTTCCTGACCGGCCGCCGCCTGCATGCATTTAAAAATAGGCACGTCATTGGGGCATTCCTGTTCGCATTTGGCGCATCCGATACACTTGTCGAACACCTTTTTCAGGGGCTCGATGTCGCCTTTCGACGCGGCCTTCATGGCTTCGCCGATCGGCAGCAGGTTGGCGCATACACGGGAGCAAAGACCGCATCCTTTGCAAGCCTCGGCGAGCATGGGAACCTGGTCCGGAGACACCAGTTCCTTTTTCCTGGAGCGGGCTCTCCGCAGAGCCACTTCAACAGCCACCCGGGCGGCTTTTTCCGGATCCAGGATGAGCACCTGCTTATCTTCGTCCACAACCGTTCGAACGATCTCCTCCGCGGATCTGCCCGACACGTTTTCCAGTCCGTAGCAGGCCTTATCGGATGCCGCAATAAGCGGCGTACCCGTCTTACGGGCCTCCTCCGGCATGTCGGTCCACACGCATTGCTCGTCGGTCAGAATCACATCCGCCAGTCCGCTCTTGACGTAAAAATGCTGGCGGGAGAGTGGACCAATCACTTTGGCGCTCTGCGAATACCGGGTCGTATCGAGCGCGGTGCAGCAGATTCCGGCCACATCGACCTTGTCCGATAAACCGTGTTGTTCGATGTATTCAACCACCGAATTAGATGTAGCGGCATTGTGGCCGATGCATAGGATCAGCGCTTTCTCGAGATCAACGGAACGCCATCCTATGTCCACAAAGGGGGTGTCGATTTCAGAGGAGGGATACTTATAAGCCGCAATCTGGGCCAGGTCCGCGGCTTCCATGGCTACAAAATCGAGCATGCCCACATGAAGGGCTTTGGAGTTGAAATCGAGGTCGGATCCTTCCTGCCCCGTGTGGGTGGCGGAAACGGCATGGACCAGCTGTTCTTCCACATATTGAAGGGCTTTTTTGAGATCCGCCAACGTTTCCGGCTTCAGTCCCACGACATTGCGAATGATCGGCGCCTCGGTGGAAATGCCTTTACCCAGATCGAGCTTAAAATCGGGCCCGTGTTTTTCAATCAGGTAATCGATCATGTGCGCCGCGTGCGCCGCGTGGGCCGAGCAGCCGGCCAAGGTCTGCTGGAGAAACTGCCGGGCCTGTTGGGCGGAGATGTTGATGCCGCATGCGCCTTTCTTACCCGCGGTGAGATCGCACTTTCCGTACGTGCACCAGCAGCAGAGGTCGCAAGCAGGGGCATAAAAGGGTTTGTACGTCTGCATCAGACGTAAATCCCAATTGCGTAGTTCCGCCGAGTCAGGCATGGGAGTCGGCCCGACCGGTTCCCAATTTTGATCGGCGCGTATGATTTCCCCGATTGCTTTCTTCTTAAATTCGCCCTTCGACATCATTCACCTCGACATATTTTCTTTAAGGTCTTGTAGACCTCGGGGTGTCTTAGTATCAAAATGTTTGCTCCGGCCAGAAGATACGAAAGGCCTGTCATGGCCTCCCAGAGGATCCCTTTTTCTCCGCTTTCCCTGGCCTCTTTGGTTTCCCAGCATCCTTTGCCCATGTTGGCCAACAGCGGCATCCGGAGATTCGGGTCACCGAAAGACGCGGCGGCCAGTTTTTCTCTCTCCATGACGGAATAGGCGTATTCCATTCCATAGCCCAGGGGAGGGTTTAGCGGGTCATATATGATTTTGTCCGCCGGGAAGCCCTTCTTTACGAGTTTCATGTTCAACTCTTTCGCCACGGGGAGTTCCATGGCCGTCTGAACAACCACGCCGTGACCGAACGCAAGAGCGGCCTCTCCAATCGCGTCCAGGTTGCTTTTCAAGGCAGGGCCCAGGAAAAGGTTTTTCCCCGCGCAAACCTCGGCCACCTTCGTCAAGACCTGGGCGTCCTTAGCTTCAGCGCCCGTTCCGTAGACAATAATCGGGACGTCGACAGCTTCGGAAACGCTTTTGACAAGATCGGCCGCTTCCGCCGGCGATGTATCCTTTTCAATGGGATCCGTGCTGACCATCTGGAGGCATACGATCTCGGCGCCGTAGGCATGCACACATTTTCGGGCCCACTCCGATGGGCTGTGAATGACGTCCTGATAGTAGTCCAGGAGGGTAGCGTCCCAATCCGTGGGTTGCATATCAAAGACTTCAAAAGCGAATCTCGGCGGATTGGGCCAGGTTCCTTCGAAGAAATGGAAAGCGGGCGCGGTTTCGCCTCCGATTTTGAGAGCATGCGAGCCACCTCCCAGTATGACCTCCATCACCGAGGACTTGTATGCTTCCTTGGGAATTTCAAAATCCATAAAAGGCCTCTCCTTTTAACAAAGCCGTTATTCCTCCAACCATGAATGTGAATACAACTGATTTCCCATGAGCAGATTGACCGTTTTGACATAGTTTATTTCTGTCTCGGAAAGGCTTCCCATATCGATGGTTTCCTGATCCATCGCGCGATGAATAAGCGTTTCCAGATCAGGCAGCCCCCCCTGATTCAGTTGAATCAGTTCCTTGTCCAACACATCGGCAATGACGGCGGAATGGCCGTAGCGGTTGAGCATGACAAAAAAGGTCCGGTTTAGCAGGCCGCGCACGTCGGTGGGCGTGCCGCAACTCGAGATGTTGGACAGACCGGTTATGGTTTTTGCTTCAGGCAATGCCTCGGGAAACATTTTGACGAATTCGAAATAGCGCAGGATGTCCTCCTGATTCACACAGGCGGGCATAAGCACGGCGTCGACCCAGACCTTGTCGCTGGGGATATCCATGCTATTGGCTTCCTCGACAAGTTCCATGGCCATTTCCAAGCGCTCATCAGGGTCGATGGCCATACCCTCGTCGTTAATGGTCATCATGATCACATCAGCGGAGAATTTCCGGGCAAGGGGGAGGATGGTTTCCTTGCTTCTTTGGGTTCCGTTGGCTGAATTGATCATCGGAGTCTTTTTACAGACTTCCAATACTGCTTCCAGGGCCACCGGATTGAGCGTGTCGATACATAGGGGAAGGTCCACTGCTTCCTGTACGGTGTTGGCGATCCATCGAGCTGTTTCCCCGGGTTTTTTGGTCAGGGGACCCAGATTCAAGTCCAGATAATCCGCACCGGCTTCGGCCTGCAGACGCGCCAGTTCCCGAATCGGTTCCGGATCCCGTCTATCGACGGCGCCGCCAATTTTTTTGGAAATCATGTGAATGCCTTCGCCGACTAAGATCATTCTCTTGGTCCCCTCTTGGATTTCGTTTTATTGGGAGTGTTGGCCGGTTTTCCGAACGTGACGCCTGATGAGCATTCTGTACCATTATGATGCGGGTCGGGAAGCAATGCAATCGGCTGAGTGGTGATTTTTCCCGAAAGTCCGACTATTTTTTGTGAGATTGGGGGTGAACGACACCCCGTGTATGCAGTTGAATATACTCGAAACGTCCGGTCGAATGAAGTCATCGGAGTTGAGTTTGTGGATTTGACAAGTGCACAAGGTCGATATAAGTTTAAACAAATATCGCTAATACGGACAAGCGCGAAAGTTCCAAGAGACGCTTGCCGTGGAGCAAGCATTCATGCAATCTGCGGCCGAAAAGAAGCCCTGTCAGAAGGCGGGAACGGTCCCCAAAGCTGTCCTCCGGTGCTGGAACATCCTCGGATGTGACAGGTCACAATGCCCGGCTTTCGACCAGGGTGACACCCCGTGCTGGCGCGTACCGGACACCTGCTGCACGGAACACAGCGGAGGTCTCGTAGTATACAAGTGGGAGTTGTGTGCGGTCTGCCCGGTATTCAAGCTGAACGCTGAAGCGGACGCCCGTGGGTGGAATTACTTTGTGTCCGATCAGGTGAAGCAGTTTACCCGGGACGTGGTCCGACAGGCCTTTCGCCACGAGGTCGGCCTCATCCAGGTGGTTAATAACCTGCCTTACGGCCTTTTCACCGTAGATAGAGAAGGGGTAATCAATTATATAAACCCTGCCGCTGAACAAATCCTGGGGCGGTCGTCCACCGGTTTGATCGGAAAGCAATGCCGGGACGTATTTGAAGCCGAACTGTGTGAATCCGTCTGCTCGGTCAGGAACTCCGCACGATCCGAGAGAACCCTCGATAATAGAGAACTCACCATCAAGCGGTCGGATGGCAAGGCCATCCCCATTATCTGCAGCACCTCCCTCCTGAAAGGTTACGACGGGAACGTGATCGGAGGAGTGGTGCTCTTCAACGATATATCCGCTCTGAAGCGTCTGGAGGACGACCTGGTTTCTTCCGATCGGAAATATCGACGTCTGTTTGAAAATTCCAAGGACATGGTCTTCATCACTTCCATCGAGGGGCTGTTCAAGGACGTCAATCAGGCCGGCGTGGACCTCTTGGGATACGACAGCAAGGAGGAGCTGTTAGCCCTGCGTTCCCTCAAGAACTTGTACGCCAACCCGGCCCACAGAAGGGAATTTCAGGAGCAGATCGAGGCCGACGGATTTGTGAAGGATTTAGAGGTGGTTTTGAAGCGGAAGGACGGCACCCGTTTAAACTGCCTGGTAACGGGCTCCGCCGTCCGGAATCCGGCCGGCGAAATCGTAGGATACGAGGGCATCGTTAAAGATATTACCTCTCGGGTCAGCGCGGTTCGAAATCTCCAGCAGAGACATCAGGAACTGTCCCTGTTGAACTGGGTGGCCCTGGCCATGAACATGAATCAGGAATTGGACGAAATGCTCATGACCGCCCTGAATAAGGTGCTGGATGCATTAAAACTTTCCATGGGGGGCATCTTCCTGATTGACCGGTCGAGGTCTACCTTTTCTCTGAACGCTCAGCACGGCCTTACCCGGAGCGGGAAGGGCGAAAACTGTCATGTCCTGCTCCATGATGAACTGCTCAGAGAGGCCCTTTTTCAAGAAGATTTTACCCTGATGCCGAGACCCATCTATCCTCCTTTCACAGCCACTTTCACGAATTCAAAGGAAGGCAACTCGGTCAACCTCTCCTGCTTTTTGATCGCTGCAAAGGAAAAGGCCTATGGTTTTCTGGCGTTACATGTACCCGCCAGCCAGACTATCACGGAGCAGGGGCTGAACTTTCTGGGGTCTTTGGGGAACTTTTTGGGCGCGGCCGTTGAAGAAGCGCGAATGCTTCAAACCATTGAAAACCATCGTGAACAGCTCAAACTGCTCACGGCAAAGCTGTTCAGCTCGATCGAACTCGAGCGGAAACGAATCGCGCGCGAACTGCACGACGAAACCGGTCAAGCCTTGACGGCCATTAACTTTACTCTGGCGGCCATCGAAAAGAGCCTGTCGAAAGGTCCTCCCTACGAAAATCTGGCGGAGAGCATCGTGTTGCTCAAACATCAGATCGACCACACCTACTGTGAATTGCATCGTACATCGCAGCGGCTTCATCCGGCGTTGTTATGCGACATGGGCCTCGAACCTGCGTTGGACTCGTTGTTGCAGCGAGTGTCGGAAGGCAGTGAGTTGGAAATCGATTTCAGGATGGTGGGGTTCGATGGTCGGCTGGATCCCGAAACGGAGACAGTGCTGTACAGGTTATCCCAGGAAGCTCTGACCAATACGCTCAAACACGCCAAAGCGAAGAAATTCAGCCTGCATATCATCAAGAGCTACCCTCATATCATCCTGTCATCGGAAGACGATGGGATGGGATTTAGCGAGAGTGAAGTAAACGCCATCAGGAAGGGCCTCGGCCTGGTTTCCATGCGTGAGCGAGCCGCCATGATGGGAGGCAGTTTTGCGTTGCGCTCGATCCCGGGAGAGGGGACTCGGATCCGAATCGAAATACCCATTAAAGACAATGTCTGAGGCCGATCGCACCATTACCATTATTGTCGCGGATGACCACACCATCGTGCGGCAAGGGCTGTCTACCATGCTGGAAATGGAGCCCGGCTTCAAGGTGATCGGTCAGGCAAGTAATGGATTGGAATCCGTGAACATGGTGGAACGGCTGCAGCCGGACATCGTAATCATGGATATCGCAATGCCGATTCTGAACGGCATCGATGCAACCCGGCGCATTAAACAGATCTCTCCCGAAACCAAAGTTATCATCCTTTCCATGCACAGCCATGATCGTTTCATCAACGAGCTTTTCAGAATCGGAGCGTCCGGATACCTCCTGAAAAACTCCACCGGCCCGGACGTTATCAAAGCCATCCACGCCGCCCTGGACGGCGGTACCTATCTCAGCCCCTCCATATCGCGTCGGGTTATCGAAGACTACGTGACGTTGAAAAAGCAGTCGAGAGAGGAGGAGCTGTACGGAGAGCTTTCCAACAGGGAGCGAGAGGTGTTTCAGATGATTGCCGAGGGTCGCTCCACAAAAGAAATTTCCGAAATCCTGTGCCTGAGTCCGAACACCGTAAAGACGCATCGTTCCAATATCATGGAAAAGCTCCAGGTGGACTCCATTCCCAAATTGATCTTGTTCGCAAAGAAGCTGAAAATAGTAGATATATAGATCCCGTTTCTCTATCCGTCCTGAAGATGCGACCTGTGAAGCGCAGCGACAACGGCCTCTATGGCCAACCCTTTCAGGCTCGATGCGGCGGTGCACGCGATCGTCATCACCCTGCCTTTAGCTTGCCCGTAAGTCCCGCTTTCCCATCGGAAGCATCGTCCTTTGGGGAGTTTCCGATTCGGCCCTCGACTCCCGCCCGCAATTGTGCGGAAGGCCCACTCGACTCTATCCTCATGCTTTTTGATGTTTTCCATCCGGAACTGCTCAGAAATTGAGCAGTTCGTCTGAATTGAAATATCGGTCAATTTAAATATATATGTTATATCAATGCGTTAAGGTCTAACATCCCCATAGGCATATATATTGCATGAGCTATCACAAAAAGGGAAAGGAGCATGGTATGCAACGCCAAGCGAAGAAATCGCTTTCTTTTTTAAAAGGTTCCCAGGGTTCCGCCCCGAACGGCGGCGAAGCTCCAAAAGAGCCTGGATGAAGCCCGAGGTTTCGGAATCCGGCGGGGGAAGGAGTGTCTGATCGTTCTTGACCTCAGATGCGGTACAAGGATCTTTCCCCCCATCGAAGGAGAACAGCACGGAGTCGCGCTGCCGTCCGAATACGGCGCGCTGTTGAATGGTTACCCTGCCGACAGTCTGATTATCATTCACAACCATCACGCAAACGTCTCTTTTTCCGGTCCGGACCTGCGGCAGTTTCTTTCGTTCAGATCCTTATACGCCTCCGTAATTGCCTGTGCGGACGGAACGGCCTACTATGCGGCCCGAAAAAGACACCGTTCCGCCGGCGGACACTCCTCCCCGTACGCCGATAAGGAGAGTCCTCCGGGCGCGCCCCAAGATGCCAACTACGACGTCGAACGAATTCTATCGGATTATCATTGGAACCATGTCTGCCTTACGGCTCGATACGGCCGCGAGATCGCGGCGGGCGCCATTTCAGAGAAGGAAGCATTGTACAACCATGGCCACGAGAACATGGTCCGCCTGGCGAGAATGCACGGATTTCGCTACGGAAGAATCGGCGGTCCTCCCAACCATTCTCTCATGGATCTCAGGCGGCTCGGAGAATAGGGCGATCATTTCCAATCCCGTAGCGGCAGTTTCCTTACATAAGCATACGTGAATCCTCTTAGTAGGGAGAGCGGTTTCCACCGTCTCTCCGGCCGCGAAGCGGCGCGTAATCTATTTCGTTTCTCTCAGTATTTCCAAGGCGGATTTCATGGACGATCGGGTTTGGGCCACGCGAATTTTTTCCTCGAGGTGTTGCCTCTTCTCGAACGCTGCTTTCGCCTTGGCGAGGAGTACATCGAGATCCGTGGGTTTCATCAAATAGTCCGAAGCCCCGGACTTCAACCCTACAACGGCTGATTCAACAGTGGCGTGACCCGTCAGCATGATGACTTCAACCATGGGAAATCGCTTTTTTATCTCTTTCAATGTCTCGATGCCGTCCATGCCGGGCATTTTGACATCGAGAATCACCACATGTATGTTTTGTGAGCTCAGTTTTTCAAGCGCCTCGACGCCGCTGAGCGCGGTTTCCGCTTCGATGCCTTTTTTCGAGAGCAGTTTCTTTGTTGTAGCAAGAAACCGTTCCTCGTCATCGACCAACATCATTTTCATTTCCTGCATTTTGTCCTCCTTATCTCTCCATGCATCCGGTGACGCGCCCGGTCAGATGAAAGACGGTGGTCGAGACGGCGCCGCCTCCAGCCGGGAAAACCGGGACCGTAAGATACCTTGCCGTCCGAAGCGGCCCGCAGGCGGTCGACGAGGTACGCCGCCGGTCATGTATACGGCCTGCCGGTATGGTGCTATTTATCTTCTTTTTCGTGGTCGAACACTCTGCCCGGAAATCTCATCAGCTCTTTGAGTCGAGCCTTTCGGATCTTCTGGTCATGGGCGTCCTTTTTTTCAAAGGCCTGCGCCATCTTGGTCAAGAGTTCTTCCAGTTTGACCGGCTTTAAAAGATAATCGAATGCGCCGAGCTTCATTCCTTCGATGCTGGTCTCTATTGAAGCGTGGCCGGTAAGGAGAATCACTTCAGCGAGAGGTTGGATCTTCTTGATCTCCCTGAGCGCTTCGATACCGTCCATACCGCCCGGCATCTTGATATCCAGCAGGATCACATCGAAGAGTTTGCCCTTCACATTTTGCACGGCCTCTTCTCCGCTTTTGACTCCGACGGTGTCGATACTTCTTTTCTGCAGGCGATTGACCAGCGTTTCAAGGAAATCCTCTTCATCGTCAACAACCAGAACCCTAAAGGAATCCATTTGAACCTCCTCTGCTAAGCAGTGCGAATATTTTATTTAATACCGATCGATTGCGATTCTTAAGCCCCGGGCTCGATGAGCTTCGGCCGAACAGTTTTGGCGACGATCGTCTGTTGGCGTCTTTCTATTTTTTCTGAGGAACAACCATCGGGATGTTAACCGAAAATGTTGTGCCTTCGCCTTTCCTGCTTTTTACCGTCACGTGGCCGCCCATCTTTTCCATGATGTTATAGGTGACCCACAGCCCTAAACCGGTGCCTTTGCCGGGCTCTTTGGTGGTGAAAAACGGATCGAATACCCTCTTTTGGATATCATCCGACATGCCGGGGCCGTTATCTTCGATATCCACTTGGATATTGGAGTCGTCCTTACGCGTGGTGATTCGGACCCATCCATCCTTCTCTATAGCATCAATGGCGTTGGTGATGAGATTGAAAAATACCTGCTGGAGCTGTGCTTGATCGCTTGCGGTTACGGGCATGTCCTGGGCCAATTCCGTCTGGATCCGGATGTTTCTGAGCCGGGCGACGTAGTCGAGAAGGGAAATGGTTTGAACGATGACTTGGTTGACATCCACATCCTCCAGCTTCGGTTCCATCCTCCTTGCGTAACCCAGCATTCCGTGCACCACTTTTCGGGCGCGATCCACATGCTCCTCTATTTTTTTCACGGAGGTGATATACTCTTTCAGGTTCTTGCTGCCCTGGAACTCCTCTTCGGTCAGTAAATCCTCCATCCAACCGGTTTTCTGCAGTATCACCGCCAGCGGATTGTTGATTTCATGAGCCACGCCCGCCGCCATTTTCCCCAGGGCGGCCAGCTTGTCGGACTGGACGAGTTGCGCGTTCAACTCGTTCAACTTCTTGTCCGCCTCCCGAAACCGGTTGAGGGTCAAGCGGGTCGTGATAAACGTGGTCGCAACGATCGCCAGAATACCACAAACGATGATCGCGATGACGGCGTTTCGGGTGGCAAAGAGACCGCTCATCTCCTCGGTAATTTCCTGGCTGATGACGGAAAGCCATTTGCCGTTTTCCAGCCAGGTGCCCGCGTACAGGCGATTCTCACCGAGTCCGTTTCTCTTCTCGATTATCGTGGTTCGCGAGCCGAATCGGGACGGGTCCAGATCCGAGGAGGTCAGGATACCACTGCCGAAACGCCGATCGGTCTGGAAGATCCCTTCCTTGTTGATGATGTACGCGTCTCCCGTTTTCCCGGCGCGCCCGGCTCTGACAATGTTCCCGAAGATGTCGGGATCTATGGTGGCCCGGAGGATCCAGGTGTTTTGGTTCTCCTGCCGGCGAACCGCGATAATGAAATGAGGCAACCGGCGATATCCCAAATAGACGTCGCTGATGTAGATGCCCTTGCTCACCACTTCGCCAAACCACGGCTGTTGATAGTAGTTCAATCCTACAAGGTCGTAAGGCCCTACGTAGGCGAGATGCTGGCCGGCGCTGTCGATGATGCCGAGGTCAACGAAAGCGCCGGCCCGACGATTCATCACTTCGAAGATTTCCGAAAGATGTTTTCCTTCAGACATATACTGGAAGGAATGCGTGTCCGCCATAGCCGCTAGAATGGCGGTTCGCTCTTTCAGAAACAAATCCAAAGCCTCTGCCTGTGTTCTCGCCCTGTACTCGATCTGCTCCTCGATCTTCTCTCTGTACATCTGGCTGAACTGGTAGAAGATGGTGCCTCCCAGGATTAGGATCGGCGCCAGGGAGACCAGCGAGGTTATGAACATCATCTTTCTCTGAAGGCTGATGTACAATGATGTCTTCATGCGCTGTTGTCCTGTCGCTGCAATGCAATTGGTCTCGATCTCGGGGGCCGGCCGTTGTCCGGTCACAGGCTCGGGTGAAAGCCCTCGAACGGACGCGGCCCGCCCCTGGATCCCTCCGTATTTGGGAGGGATCCGCCAGGCCTAGTTAATTGCGGGCCACGACATGAACCGCCAGTATCCGAAAATGGTCCAGAACCAGAGAACAAGCCACGCAAGAATCGTTACGGGCAGGCCGTATTTAATAAAATCCATTACGCTCAACAGCCTCTCCCCGGTCTCCGGATCTCTTCCCATGCCGAAGGCAATGGCGTTGTTGGGAGTGCCCACTACCAGGAAGTTGGCAAAGGAAGACGAAAACGCGCATGCCAGACCGACCTTCCACACGTGAACCTGAGCCAGGGTGGCCATGGGAAGGACGATGGGCCCCAACGCGGCCACCGTGGCGCCGTCGCTCATGAAGTTGGTCATGGTTCCGGTAAGTATACTCACCCCCACGGCCAGCATGTCTCCTTTGGACATGAAATCCGGCAAAAGGTTCACAAAGCCTTCGGCCATCCAAAGTGCGCCGCCGGTAAACTTGAGGCCGACTCCCATGGCGGAGGCCGCAGCGTACAGTCCGACCACGTCAAGGGCCACACCTTCCTGGATATCGTCCCAGGTGATAATACGGCACAGGAACATAGCCATGACGGCGTACAGGGTAGGTCCCCCGAGACCGGACTCTTCGCCGAGGATGACCCACGCCGCCACCAGAAGGACCAAAATGATGGCCATCAAGGCCTCTTTTCCCCCGAATTTGGGCATTCTGGCCACTTCCGCTTTCACGATTTCACTGGGATTGAAGTCCGGAACCCGGAGTTTCGGCTTGCAGCGAATATACATGTAAGCGCCAATAAACAGCGCCGTCACCGGCACAAAAGGCATTCCATACTTCATCCAGCTCAGGAAGGAAATGCTAGTTCCGTAGTCCATCAGGTAGCCTACCATGATCGCGTTTCTTCCCCCTGCCGCGGGCGATCCCGGACCTCCATGATTCGCTGCGAAGCAGATACCGAGCAACAGGAAAACGGCCAGGGCCCGGTCTTTCTCGACGCCGTTTATCTTACACGTCACCTTATACACGCCCATAAGTACGGGAATGAGAAGCGCTACAAGCGCGTGCTCGGAGAGGAAGCTGGCCGCCATCGGGAGGAACGGCAGAAAGAAGAATGAAAAAGCCTTGGCGTTTTTGATGCGGCTTAGCAGAATCAGGCCTATGCGTTTGTCCAGACCCGTCTTCCCGACACCGACGGCCACAACGAGGATCCCGAAGATGAAAAACACGGCGTCCGTCATGTAAGCCTTCGAGATGTCGTTGATGGGCAGTATGGCGAACAGATACAAAAACACGCCCACCAGAAGATCCGTCGCGCCGATGGGCAGGGCTTCCGTTCCCCAGAGAAATACGGCCACAACAAAGATGGCCAGCATGACTTTAGCCATCCGCGCCGTGTCTTCATTTGTGAGTAACTCTCCGGAACCATGCGTTCCCTCTTCACCCGCCTGCTCCTGTTTCGAAACATTGGGGCGGAGCTTTTTGTTGATACTGTCCGTGATGGTCTGGCATCCCTGGGACAGCTTGTAGCCCGACGGATCGACCCGGCTTACCAGGTCGAGCATGCTCTGGGGCGGTGGCAGGATAACCAAAACTGCAAATGCGAGTGCTGCGATCAACAGTAAAACAGGTTTGTATCCCGGCCTGCTCGCCCATATGCCGGCTCCGGGATTTCCTGCAACTTCCGAATGGTGCTTCATAATGTCCTCCGCATTTGGTAATAACCGACGTGTCCTCTTTCTGAACGTTCAGGGGGCGTTCGTTCCCTTCCAGTGATTCACCCCGGAATTCTTTCGTAGCAACAAGTACTATCGCAGCTTCCGGTTCCACGCCGGGACGATCCGTCAATTCCATGTCCCGGGAACGGCAAGAGTTAGGGAGAGAAGAGGCAACGGATGTGCCAAGAGAGGGGTCTGGGGGTGTGTTGTGTAACGTACTGAAGACAAGAGGGTTTTCGTCCCGTATCGGCGCCGGAAAATCGGTTTTTCAATGGCGGGCTGTCGGCTTTTTTTCCATACTGTAAAAGCCTTTTTATAGAATGTGGCAACGGAACGGGCATTGGAACCACGATTCACAGGATGGCCTATAGAGTGGTGCTGAGGACGAACCTGTGGTACACTCCATTCTGCTCTGGACATCAGATCGGAGGGTCTACACATGATTTTTCGGCTAACGCAGAAACTCGCGAAAAAGATCGGGGAGACGCCCACGAGTTGTCTTCCTCCCGACGTGAATCCTTTTGCAGACTGGACCGGTCACCTGTTCACCGTCGAGAGAGTTCAATATATCATTCTCACAAACACACCCTCGCTCTACTCGATCGTGTTCCCCGGACGAGGCGTCACCGGCCACAACAGCTTTTTAAGGGAGTCTTTCAGTTATATGCACGACTTCATGGCCGGCGATGGCAACGAGTTTTTCTTTCGACGATTCATCGAGCCGCGGATGAACGAGGTCAGCTTTTCCAAGAGCGGAGATCGAAGCGTCCTGGGATCCATGAACGAACTCATCCTCCAAACGAAGTATTATCTGAGAAGCCGAGGGCTGTCGCCCTTCGAGGCGGCTACCCATGTGAATGAATCGCCCATGTCATACCTTGGCCACCAGCATCCTGCCAAGGCCTTTAGAAATCTGAAGATTCGAGAAGTGAATGCGGCTGTTGTTTAACCGCTGAAATAGACGTAACATCATCCGCAAGAGGGAGGTATCTTGTACGTTCTCCCTCAGATCGAATGTTCAGTGCGTGGTCGCTCCCTATCAAATAGACGAAAGCAACACGAATCCAGGCTGATTAGGAAACGCAAGACAATACGCGAGGAGGCAGTGATGGTATTACCGGAATACATCACAAAGGAAGAAGTGCAGCGGGTTTGTCGGGAACTCGGGATTCGGGACTGGACGAAGCTGGCCAAGGCGGAGGTTCAACTCGAGGAGGCTAAGGTGATTCAGGCCGAAGTCGGCGGGGAAACGGGCCGGATTCCGGTGGAGGAGTTCAAGATGGGGCTCGAGGTGGAACTCGAGCACGGATTGAGCTTTCCGGATGCCAATGTGACCAACAACCATCCCATCCTGACGGGAAAAATCGTCCTGGCGCACTTGAAGGAGATGCTGGATTACTATCCGCGGCTCGAAGTGGCGGAACTCGAGGGAGATCTCCTGAAAGCCACGAAGAAGGGGGATGGCGACAAGGTATTGCGGTACTACCGAAAGCTGATCGAGGCCCGGGCGGTGTTGATCGAGAGAGAGAAAGACTAACTCGGATTGGCCTGAAAAGAGTCAGGCGCCTGAGAGAACGATCCTTGGCTCATTATCGAGTAAAGGGCGTTGCCGGCGGTTAGGGCTGTTCTCTGCGACAGGAACGAGACGCATGAAGATCGAACGGCCGGATCATTTGATGTTAACCGTAAGACATCCGGATGCTGCCGACTGCTTCTATTCCGACGTGCTCGGCATGGAAAAGGAAATGTTTGAAAACGGGCAAGCGAAAGAAACCGGAACTTACCATGGAGGAACGCATGGATCTGTACGAGGCCATAGAAAAGAGGCGAACGATCCGGGTGTATAAAGCGGGGGCCACGGAGGAGCAATTGCGTAAGATCATCCTGGCCGGGACAAAGGCTCCTTCGGCACTCAACAAGCAGCTCTGGGAATTCATCCTTGTGGAGGAGCCTTCGACCATCGATCGCCTGGCGGAGCTGAAGTACGAGCAGACGATGAGAACGCCGCTGAAGGATCCCGCCAAACGACCGAAGCTGGAGAAGGCCGGAATAGCCCAGAGGGAGTCCTTTAAGAACGCCGGCATTGTGGCCGTGTGCAACAAGGTCGACTGGGAACGCAGCCTTTGGCTTTGCATTGAAAACATAACACTCGCCGCCGTAGCCGAAGGGCTGGGGTCCGGAATCGTTCTCTATTGGGATGAAGACAAAAAGACCGCTGAAAAGCTTCTGGGTATTCCCGAGGATTGGGAGCTCACCGCCGTGCTGAAAATCGGCGTGCCGGGAGAGGAAGGGTATGCCCGGGACAAGAACCCCTTCGGTCCCAGAAGGCCGGAATTCAGTTGGCTCCACAAAAACCGGTTTCCGGCTCAATAGACCGAAGGAGCCGCATCATTGTAAGGAATACTCGACGGGATCCTTTGTAAAGGGTTCCCCTCGAACACCCCTCCTGAACTTTTCGAGCGTTATCGCACCGCGTTCGGCGGAGCGGATGAAATAGTGAAAACGGTCCGGATTTTCCGGGCCCTCTCCAATTGTTGGTATGGGGTTTGACCATGTCCCACGTGGTCCGCCGTGTCGTAATGTAGGGGCGTATTGCAATACGCCCCTACCGCTAATCAGGACGAAAAAAAACGGAACGCCGCATAAGAAATCACGGCGATCTCGATGAACCAGCAAATGACATAGAGCAACTGCAGGCCGTTGGTCACTTCGTATGGTTCATAAATGGTGTTGGCTTGCTCCAGTTCTTCCAAAGCCCATTCTTTGCTGTCAACCATGTGCCCCCCCGCCTGTTTCCCGTTCGAGGACGCTCATCTCTTCCTGCACCTTGGCCAGGGTTTCGAAGGGCGCCGGACCATCCATACGCTGCAGGATCTCACCCAAAACGCGCCAATCGGGAAGCAGCCCGGCTGGCGGCGCCGCGGCCGGAGAGCATCTGATTGTTTGGCTGTCGCCCCTGACGAACGCGCCCTCGCTTTCAAGGCACAGGCATCGAGGCAACACTACGTGAGCGTGTTCCACGAGGGGTTCATGACAGAACGTCAGCAGAACGAGGAAATCGAGATGGTTCAATGCTCCGCTCAGCCTGTTGGAGATGCGCTCTTTTTCGGGGTTGAGACCGGAATGAAGCACCAAGCCCTTTATGCGCCCGGCTTCAAGTTCCGCCAGGATCCGGTCCGCGGAACCGCTCCCTACCTCCGGAAGGTCCCTCGCCCACAAGTCTCTTAAAGTGCAACGGTTTTTGCGTTCCCGCTTGTCATCGCCACAGGGATACACCAGGGACAGCGGGGCCTTCCACAGGGCGGCGCCGTTGGGAGCAGCGGGAATCAGGCCCCACATTCCCCTGCGGTTCCTCATCAGCTCGTTCAGCCGCTTGAGCGGTTCGACATCCTGTTCTGTCAAGCCGGCCTCGCTCACCAGGCACATCATGGATTTCCGCTCGCTCGAGTTCGTGTGTATCGCGTCGGATGCCCCCGTTTCTCCAATCGCCTCCAGAACGGCGGCGAGTCCGCCGGGCAACTTGCGAACATCGGCCTGATCCGAGAACTCCGGAAAAGGACCGTTTTCCCGGCCTGCCAACATGAGCTTCCCACCGTTTTGAATGAGACGATGCAAGGCCGGTTCCAGGAGACGAAGATCGTTTTCCGGGGCGGGGCCGAACAGGATCACCACGTCCTGCTTTTCGATCTCGTCGTAAGGCGGCATAAATGGTTGCGGGGTCACTCCGGATAGAAACTTCCTGGAAAAGGGCCGCTCCATGCCCGGTCCCACCATGTCCAAACGATCGGTGAACAGACCGATTCGGACGAGCTTGGCAAACAGGTACAATTCCTCGAGAGTGCCTCTCCCGAACGTCAGACCCGCCAGGGCGTTCGATCCTGCGCTTTGCTTCAGTTCGCCGATCTTCCCGGCGATGGCGTCGAAGGCTTCATCCCAACCCGCCTCCTCGAGGCGGCCGTTCCTTCGCACCAGAGGGCGAGTGATCCGCCGATCTCCGTCGCGCAACGACAAAAGCTCGAATCGTCCGCGCTCGCACAGGTGTCCAACGTTCGGGGGACGGTCCGGAGAATCGATGGACAACGTATGTTCCCCAATGCAAGCCACACTGAGACCGCATCCCAGCGAGCACAGGTTGCACACGGTGTCGGCCTTTTCCTCGGGGAAGGGTCCCCGCTTGGACCAGAGGGTTTTGTACGTGAGGGCTCCCGTTGGGCACACGCTCACACAAAGACCGCAGTCGTTGCACTGACGGTTGATCCGAGTCCGGTGGGAACGGTAGACCTCCAACTGTCCGACCGGTTCAAGCTCCACGGTTACGGCGTAACGACCGTGGTAGGTCGCGCAAGCCCGTTCACACAAGCGGCACACCACGCATTTGTTGTCATCGATGACAATGTGAGGATGGTCTGACAGGATGCGATACGGCTGGGTCGGTTTTATTTGGACAAGTTTCTTGGTTTCTCCGAGCAGATGGGCCACATCCCGGATACGGCAATCGGCAAAGGCCATGCATCCACAGGAGAGACATCGGTTGGCTTCCGTCCGGGCTTGTTCTTCCGTCAAACCCAATTCGATCTCCCGGAAATTCCCTTCACGATCCTCGACGGGTAGTTCGGGCATTTTCTCTCTGGGGATCTTCTCCCGTTGCGCGAAATTCGCTTCGTCCACCTCTTTGAGAATGCCTTTTGAAAACAGAAACGGAGCCGGCGGTGTCAAGGGCAATCCCCGCAGAAAACGGTCGATAGCTTCCGCCGCCCGCCGTCCTGATCCGATGGCTTCGACGGCCGTAGCCGGTCCGCTGGTGAGGTCGCCGGCGGCAAAGACGTTTTCGATGCTGGTCTGACCCGTCAGACTGTCCACTTGAACCAGTCCACGTTTGTCCAGGCTTAATGCCCGGGTTCCGGAGTCTTCCCCAAAGAGATGAGATTCAGGGGTCTGCCCGATGGCAACGATGATCGTATCCAGAGCCACCTGTTCTTCAGAGCCGGGGATGGGCCGGGGTCGGGGCCGGCTCGAAGGACCGGCGTCCACGAGTTCCATTCGCACGAATTCCATGCCCGTGACCTGACCGTTGTCCCCCAGAATCTTCTCCGGTGCGGTGAGGAATTCCATCCGGACGCCTTCCCTCATCGCTTCCTCGACTTCGATGTCCTGGGCCGGCATTTCGTTTCGCGAACGACGATAATATACGGTCACGGTTGCCGCACCGAGTCGCAGGCTCGTACGGGCGCAATCCATGGCCGTATTTCCTCCGCCGATGACGGCCACCCTTCGCCCGATGTCCGTTTTTCGCCCGGTGGCCACCTCATTCAGGAAGATGGTGCCGGGAAATACGCCCGACAGATGTTCGTTTTCCACGGCGAGCCTGTGGTTCGTCCATGCGCCCAATGCGAGAAACACGGCGTCAAAGCCCTGATGGATCAGCCCTTCGAGCGTGAGATCCTTGGGCCAGGAAACGCCGGTTCGGACCTCCACTCCCATTCGAAGAACGGCATCGATTTCCCGATCGAGAACGGCTTTGGGCAGACGGTATTCAGGTATGCCGTACCTCAGCATACCTCCCAAGCGCGGCATGCTTTCGAAAACAACGGGTGAATGACCGTACATCGCCAGAAAATACGACGCGGTCAACCCGGCCGGTCCTCCGCCGATCACGGCCACTCGCTTGTTGGTGAGCGGGGCCCTGGGAGGGTTGAGAAGTTCCGGCGTCCGGTAGGCGATATCACTTGCAAAGCGTTTGATATGGTTGATATTGATCGGTTCGTCGACTCTCCCTCGACGACACTGGGCTTCACATGGATGGGGGCATACGCGGCCGCAGGTAAGCGGAAGCGGATTGGTGCGCCGAATCAGACGGCAGGCCTCGAGATACTGTCCTCGCGCTACGAGGGCCAGGTAGCCCTGAATGTCGATGTTGGCCGGGCAGCGCTCGCTGCAAGGAGGAAAACAGTCCCCGTAATGATCCTCGAGAAGCAGGGATAGGATCGTCTTGCGATCTCGCATAAGGGTCGGGGATTCGGTGGTGACGGAGAGGTTTTGGCTCGCCTTTGTCGAGCAGGCGGTAACCGGCCGTTCGTTTCCTTCGATTTCGACCTGGCAGAACCGGCAGGCTTCAGCCGGAGCCAGCCTTCCATCATTGCATAGTGTGGGTATCCGGACGCCCGCCCGCGCCGCCGCATCGAGGACCGTGCAGCCCTCCGGGACTTCGATGGTCTTTCCGTTTATGAAGAGCGTTATTTTCTGCGTTTCCATGGGCGGATATTCCCCTGTAGTCCTCCGGCCCCAAAGGATCCGGGCTACGTCAAGAAGCGTTCCTCGGCGGAGCAGCCTTCAGTGCGATGTCGTTCGAAATCCTCTCTTCGCTCCCGGAGCGCCAGGCGCACGGGGGCCGTGACCTTCTCGGCGAATTCGCAGTACCCCCCCTTACTCATGGCGGCGGCCGTTTCAGCCACCTCCTCGATATGGATATCTTCGTTTCTTCCTGCCAAAAGTTCTCGAAGCAAACGTCCCAACTTGTGTACGCCGAACCTGCACGGGAAGCATTTGCCGCAGGATTCGGACGCATTCAGCTCGAAAAGGTAGGTGACCAGAGACACCACGCAATAGTCGGGTTCCATGGCCACCAGGACCGACTCCCTCCAGTCGAAATACACGCGGCTGTCCGCGACTGTGGTGGGGTCCAGGAGCAGGAACGGAAACAGCATATGACCCTTAACGGACGTTTCTTCGAGTAGTTGCCGGGCGCGGCGAGGCTTCAATCCGTGATAAAATACTCTGTTGTCAGGCATTCCGACAAAGGGCCCCTTGGAACAGGCGCCCGAGCAAAGGGTCAGCGTGGGCTCGAAGGTCAGGCTTAGCCCCATGGTTTTTGCCTGTTTACGGACCTCCCCGATAAGCTCTCCTGAACTGCAACGGCACATCGGATGTGAGCAAAACGTGTAGTGGGCCGGTCCTTTCAAATCGGGTCCGGCCGGTTTTCTTGCAGGAACGGGGCGGATGGCCTCTTCGAGCTGTTCCTTCCTCTTCCGGAAAAGCGGCTTGAGCAGGCCGCCCACCAGCGATATGCCCGCGATCGGACTGCCGGCGAGCCGAACGGCCGAATGAGTGTCGTCAGGATTGAACACGGATTATCTCCCCATAAGCAGAGTCCGAACAGCTTCATGTGCGATGTCATACAGCTGCGTGGGAAAGACCCCCAGATAGATCATGGCCGAAATCAGCGTGTAATTAAGCAGCCGGATGGGGCCGCTGATTTGAACCAGCGGCTCCTCCTGTTCCGGTTCGACAATGTAGGCCGCTTTGATCACCATCAGATAGTAGTAAAGGCTTATTGTGGCATTGACCATCCCGAAGATCGCGAGCCACAAGAGGTCGTTTTCCACGGCGGCGGCGAAAACGAGAAATTTCCCTGTGAACCCGACCGTGGGAGGGATGCCGGCCAGCGAGAACAACGCCATCATCAATGTCAAGGCCAATAGGGGCGATCTTCGGCTCAAACCGGCCAGATCCGCAATTCTCAAATCCTGGCCTTCCGCGGCAAGTTGTACGACTACCATAAAAGCCGCGAAATTCATGAGAGCGTAAGCGGCAATGTAAAAAACCGCGGACGAGTAACCCAGATCGGTCATGTTGATGATGCCCACCATGATATATCCCGCATGGGAGATAGCGCTGTACGCCAGCATCCGTTTCAGGTCCTTCTGTACGATGGCCACCAGATTGCCCAGCGACATCGAGACCACGGCCAGAATGGTCAGCGCATCCGTAAGGTATTTGCTGGGAACGCCCACGAGAGAGGTCAACCGGATCAACAGAGCCACTGCGGCTATCTTCGAGACCGTGGCGATGAAAGTGGTTACCCGGTTGGCCGCGCCCTGATACACGTCGGGCGCCCAGAAGTGGAAAGGAACGGACGCCAGTTTGAACAGAAAGCCCGACAAGAGAAGCAGAAGGCCGATCATGGCCCCTGGTTCCCGTATGACCAGAGGCAATTTGCCCGCCATCTCGGAAAGATACGTGGTGTGCATTACTCCGAACACATAACTCATTCCGAAAAGCATGACACACGAGGCCGTCATACCGATAAAGAGGTATTTCACCCCGGCCTCGACGTCGAAGTTTTTCCCTTTGCGCATGGGCACGAGGATATACAGAGAGAACGAAGAAAGCTCCAACGAGATGTATATGGTCATCAGCTCGACGGCGCTCACCATGAGCATCATGCCGGCGGTGCACGTGGTCAGAAACAGGAAAAATTCAGAATGGTATCTCTCTCGAACTCCCTTGAGTTCACTACAGGCGGTGATCACCAGAAAATAGGCCACCGATAGGAACAACTTGAAGATCTGGCTGAACAGGTCCACCCTGTAGGCGTCGAAGAACAGGAAGCCTTCCCGGTTCAACGAGAGCGCGCTTAGAACGATTCCGACGGCGGATAACACTAGAAGCACAAGATACGTTCGCCGTGGATTCGGATGGTCGCTCAAGGATGCAAAGAACAGCAGCAACGACAGCATCAGATAGAACAGTTCGGGTAGAAAGAGAAGGATCGACGAAGTCATGGTTTAGACCCGTTTGTATGTTTCTGCGCCCCGGATTCCCTGAAACTACTTGAGTCCGAGTCAGCACCTCGGTTTTTCGTCATCGATGAAATCCCGTCATTTCAATCCCTGCACGAAAACGGACACGGAACCGTTGATCAGATCGAGCATCAGACGGGGTAATAGTCCGAAGAGCAGCAGGGTTCCAGCCAGCATGGCGCGGGGAAATCGCATAATGAGGCTCATGTCCGGCTTGTCGGCAAAACGCGTGTTCTTTTCCCCATAAAACGCTTTTTGAGCCACTCTAAGCATAAACAGGGCGCTGACCACGAGTCCGAGAATGGCGAAGAGTCCTAATACCGGATACACCCTGAAGGCATGGATAAAGACCAGAAGCTCGGCCCAAAAGCTGGACAGACAGGGAACTCCGATGCCGGCCAGGGCCGCAAAGATGAAGAAGAAACTGGTGGCGGGCATCACCTTCGCCATTCCACCCAGTTCCGGGATCATTTTGGTGTGGGTTTTGTCGTACAGATGGCCGACACTCGAAAAGAGCAGCGCCGTCATAACGCCGTGGGAAAACATCTGGAACACGGCTCCGTTGATGCCGCCCACGGTCGCCGTGGCCAGGCCCAGACTGACCAGGCCCATGTGACTTACCGAGGAGTAGCCTATAACGTATTTCAAATCGGTCTGAGCCAGACCGACAAAGGCTCCGTAAACGATTCCGATTGTGGCCAGAACCGCCATAAGGGGCGCCCAATGCTCCAACCCCAGGGGACACAGGAACATGCCGACCCTCAGAACTCCATAAGCTCCAAGCTTCATGAGCACGCCGGCGTGAATCATGGAAACCGCCGTGGGGGCGGCGACGTGGCCCACGGGCGACCACGTATGGAATGGCCATAGGCCCGCCAGCACGCCGAATCCGAAGAGAAACAGAAAAAAGGCGATCAATTGTGCGTTCTTCGGCAAGCCCACCTGAGCAATCTGCACCAGGTCGAAGGTGAAGATCCATGCTTGGAAGTACACGTAAAGAATTCCGGGAAGCACCAGGGCCGAGCCGGCCAGCAAATACAGCGTCAACTTCAACGCGCCGTATTCCTTGCGTGTAGTACCCCAGATCGCGATCAAGGGGTACATGGGGAACAGGGACACGTCGTAAAAAACAAAAAGGAAAAACAGGTCCAGGGATAGGAACACGCCGTATACGCCCACCACCATGAACAGCATCAGCGCAAAATACTCTTTGACTCTTGTTTCGAGTCCCCACATGGTCCACACGCCGGTGAGCAACGTGATGCTAGTCAGCAGCACCATGGGGAGATTGATCCCGTCAACGGCGAAGTAGTAGTGAATCCCTAAACTCTCTACCCATGTGGCCCTCTCGACAAACTGGAATCCACCTACGCTCCTGTCGTACATTACGTAGATGGCCAGTGTCAGAGCCAGGGACACCGCCCCCGATGCGACGGAAATCCAGCGAATGGCGTTTTTGCGGTCGGGTGGCAGGAACAGGATGATCAGCACCGCCACTAGCGGGCAATAACAGATGGCCGACAAGTATGGAAAAGACGTCACCATGATTTCACGACCCGATCCGTACATACGCTAAAATGGTTCACCGGCTCATACGAACAGAAAAAACAGACCCAGCAGAGCGATACCCAATGCAAGAAAAAAGAGGTTATATTGAAGTTTCCCGCTTTGACTGAAGCTCATAAGCCAACCGCTTCCGCGGATGGCTTTGGACAGTCCGTCAACGGCCCCGTCGATCACGCGGCGGTCATTCAGAGTGAATGCGCGGCTGAAGCCTCCGTAAATCGCGTAGTCAACGAACTTCCTGTAGAAATGGTCGATGTACCATCGATTCATAAACAGGTTTTCCAGGAACGGCAACCGGCTCAAGAAGCCTTCCTGTCGCGCGGCTTTCCGTCCAAACTCGAACCACGCCAGTCCCACCCCTGAAACCACGAGCACAATCGAGGCCCACACGAGCCATTCAGCATGGGCCGGGGCCGCATGTGCGCCGTGGGAAACGAGAAAGGACTCAAGCGGGCCGCCCGTGAATCCCAGAATCGCAGTAGCCGCCGCCAGGATCAACAGCGGAACGGCCATGGCCCAGTAACCGGCTTCCGCGTGAGAGGCGTGACCGGACGCGTGGTGACCGTGTTCGGAGGAAGTATCGGACCCGGTCCGCGGCAGCCAGAGAACAAACAGCAGGCGAAAGGTATAGTACGCCGTCATGAAAGCGCCCGCGAGTCCGGCGATGATCCATGTCTTATTCGGAAGATGGACCAATGCGCCCAGCACCGCTTCCTTCGAGAAGAAACCCGCGAATGGGAATATTCCCGCCAGACCGCACCCGGCAACGGTAATGGCGATCATGGGGATTTTCAGGCTGCGGCCCCCTCGTCTCGAGATTTGAAAAAAATCGTTGGTCTCGAAATGGTGAATGAAGACCCCCGAGCAGAGAAACAGAAGCGCTTTGAAGGCGGCGTGCGTGGTCAGATGGAATATACCGCTGAAATAGCTTCCGGCGCCCAGACCCATCAGCATATAACCCAACTGACTTACCGTGGAATACGCCCATACCTGCTTGATATCTCTTGCCACCATGGCCATGGTCGAGGAGAGGATCATGGTCAAGGCGCCTATGAGAAGAACCACCGCCAGAGCCTCGGGAGACCCTTGGAAGAATGGGAAAAGACGGCCGGTCAGGTACACTCCCGCCGCCACCATCGTGGCCGAGTGGAGCAACGCGCTCACGGGAGTGGGACCTTCCATGGCGTCGGGAAGCCATGTAAGCAGTGGAAATTGAGCCGACTTACCGATCACTCCGCAAAAAATCAGCACGGCGCAGGTGGTGACCAGCGAGGGTGGGAGCTTGTGCAATGCCTCGTGATTCAGGTTCAGGATGGACAGGTCGCCGAAGTTCAGGAGCAGAATGACAATGCCGAGAAAGAATCCCAGGTCTCCCAGGCGCGTCATGACGAACGCTTTTTTCCCGGCTTGGGATGCGCTGAACTTGTGATGCCAGAACCCGATGAGAAGATAGCTCGAGAGTCCCACGAGTTCCCAGAAAACGTAGAGCTGCATCAGCCCCGGAGCCACCACCATGCTGATCATGGACCAGGCGAATATGGACAGAAAGCTGTAATAGCGCGTGATGCCCGGGTCCCCCGCCATGTAACCCAAAGAATACACCTGCACCAGAAAACTGATAGTGGCCACGATACACAGCATCAGCAGGCTGATGGGATCCAACAAAAAGCCGAACGAGACGCTGGCTTCCCCGCCCCTCATCCAGATCGTTTCAAATAGAATGGGCGCCTTCGAGTCCCAGAGGGAGATCAACAGATAATAGGCGCAGACCAGAGGGATTGCCGAGCAGAACAGACTTACGCTCAGGGAAGAGGCCGTGTGCTTTCTCAAACAGAAGAAGAGGACAAAGAAGGAAACCAAGGGCAAACCCATGGCGGTCAGCACGACGAGAAGCTGGAATTCCGTTGGAGCTTGCGTGGTCATGGGTCGTCTATCCTCTGAAATGGTCTGCCCGTTCGATATTGATCGAGCGGATTCTCCTGAAGAGGGAAAGGATCAAACTGAGCGCAATGGCCGCTTCCGCTGCAGCTATCCCCATTACGAACAGCGTCAGGATCTGCCCGACCGCCGGATCCGGTGCCAGGAACCGGTTGAACGCCATAAAATTGATGCTTGCGCCGTTGAGCATCAGCTCGATGCTGATGAGCATTCCGATCAGAGACCGACGCTGCAGGAGCCCGAACAGGCCGATCCCGAACAGGGCCAGCGCTACAAAAAGATAAAAAGACAGGCTGTTCACGCGGTCTTACCCCCTTCTCCCGGAACTTCCGGCCGTTCCTCTTCCTCACTGCGGACCCCTCTGGCCGTGATGATGGAGCCCAGGATCGCCACCAGCAATACGAGCGAAATCAATTCGAACAGAAGCTCGTACCGGGTCAGCAGCAAGACGCCTATCCTCGCAACGCTCCAGTCTTCCCCTCTTTCCACCGCCGCCTGCCAGGACGTCTTGAAAACGATGACGCTGAACGACACGAAGACAGCCACACTGATCAGGAATGAAAGAACAACCTTTGGACGCCATCGGGGAGGTATTTGCAGATGCATGGGCTGCGAAAGCATGATGGCGAAAACGATGGCGATACAGATCGCTCCGACGTAGATCAGGATCTCCATGACGGCCAGGAATGGACTGCCCAGAAACAGGAAAATCCCGGCCACGCCCAGCAGGGACGTGACCAGTCCCATTACGTTGTAAACGATATTTTTGTGCAGAACGGCGAGAAGGGCGCCACCGAAGGTGAGGAGCAGGATAAACGCAAAAGCCCCGTATTGGAGCACCTCGGGTCGTATGTATTGACTGATGGTCCCCATCTAACCTTCCGATCGTTTCTGAAATTCGATAAGGTCTATGACGGCCGAAAAGCGGCTTCTGCCCGACTGATCGTATACCTTGGACAGCTTGAGGGCGTTCACGGGGCAAACTTCGACACAGAGTCCGCACAAAGAGCACCGGGAAAAATCAATCATGAAGAAGCGAGCACGATTCAAGTCCGATGCCCGTTCTTTGAATCCCTGGACCTTGATGACGTTGCTCGGGCATATTCTGAAACACAGACCGCAGGCCACGCAGTGGTGGGAATGGAGGTCGGAGTATGTTACCAGCTCGATGTGCCCCCTGTACGCCTCGGGCAACTCCAGTCTGTGTCGGGGATATTGAACCGTGACCGTTGGTTTGAACATGTATCGGAGGGTCACGCCCATACCGGCAACCAGGCTCCAGGCGCCTGAAAGGATATCCCAAAAATAGGCGAATACGGCATTCATCGGATAGGACCTAGTTTCGTATCAGCTTCATCACGAGGCCCGTCACAAGCAGGTTTGCCATAGCCAGCGGAATCAGGACCTTCCACGCGAAATTCATGAGCTGGTCAAACCTGAGACGGGGAAACGTCCAGCGCACCCACATGACTCCAAAGATGAGGACGTATACCTTGAGGATGAACCACCATGGACCGTCCCAAAAGGGCCCGCGCCATCCTCCAAAAAAAAAGGTCGTAGCAACGGAAGCCACAATGAACATGTTGGTATATTCGGCCAAAAAGAACAGCGCGAACCTCATGCCCGAATATTCCGTATGAAACCCCGCCACGAGTTCGCTTTCCGCCTCGGGGATATCGAAGGGAGCGCGGTTCGTTTCGGCCGTGGCGCCGATCAGGTAGATGATGGCCGCTACGGGTTGATAAAATACGAACCAAACGGTTTGCTGAGCGTCAACAATGGCCTGCATGCGGAGCGAGCCGACCATGATGGCCACACTCATCGCCGACAATAGGAGCGGGATCTCGTAAGCCACATTTTGGGCCACCGACCGGATGGCGCCGAGAAGAGCGTATTTGTTGTTGCTCGCCCAGCCGCCCACCAGAATAGCCAATACGTTCAGGCTCGCGAACGAAAAGATCAGAATAACGCCGACATTGAGGTCCCGGACCTGGAGGTGTTGACCGAAGGGCAGGACAACGAACGCGGCGAGTGTGGGAGCGAATACGAGAATGGGGCTGAGGACGAACAGAACACGACTGGCCGGACGGGGAGTGATGAGTTCCTTCGAGATCAGTTTGACGGTGTCCGCTACGGTCTGAAGGAGGCCGAACGGTCCGACCTCTTTTGGGCCGATCCTGAGCTGGATATGCGCCGACACCTTGCGTTCAAGCCACACGAGGAACAGCGGGTTCACGCCGACGAGCAGAAGGGTGAGGAGCAATCCGACGATACCCACAAGGAGATCGATTCCCAGGAATGAGACAACGGCCTGGTAGGCGGAATCCCCCAATTGAACGATGCGGCTGTCACCCATGTCTTGTCCTAACGGTCGATTTCCGGAATCACGACATCTATGCTGCCCAAAATCGCGATGGTGTCCGCAACCAGAGTATCCGGTAAAATGGCGGGTATGATGCTCAAATTACTGAAGGAAGGGGTTCGCCATTTCATGCGGTATGGAATCCGGCTGCCATCGGAAACGAAATAGATTCCCAGATGTCCTCTCGGGCTCTCATAGCTGAAATGGTACTCGCCTTCCGGAGGCCTGATATACAGTGGAATCCCCGAGGCAAGGCAAGGACCTTCAGGTATGCGGTCCGTCGCCTGCTCTATGATGCGAAGGCTTTGTTCCATTTCAGCCATCCGAACCTGATATCGGTCGTAGCAATCTCCTTTTTCCCCCACGGGGATCTCGAAGTCGACTTCGGGGTACAAGCTGTAGGGCTCCATCCTTCGGATATCATACGGTATGCCGGAAGCCCGCAAGCAGGGCCCCGTCACGGCGTATTGACCTGCCATTTCCTTGGATATGACCCCCACGTTCCGTGTCCGGTTCACGAAAATCACGTTCTTGGTCACCAGAGTGTCATAGTCTTTAAACCTGGAACGCAATTTGGGGATGAACGCACGAATACGCTCGATGAACCGGTCGTTGATATCGTCCCGAACGCCGCCGAATCGGCAGTAGGAATAAGTCAACCGGCTGCCCGTTACCTCGCCAAGAATATCCAGAATGTCTTCCCGGTCGTCGAAGCTGTACAGAAAAGGCGTGATCCCTCCGAGGTCCAGCAGGAACGTTCCAAACCAGAGAAGATGACTGGATATGCGATTGAGCTCGGCGCAGATCATGCGAATGTATTCGGCGCGGGGAGGAGGAGCAATACCGCAGGCTTTTTCCACGGCAAGACAGTATGCATGGTTGTACATGAGAGCGGCGAGGTAATCCATACGGCTCGTATTCGGAAAGAACTGGGCGTACGTCCGGTTCTGCGCCATGTGCTCGTGCGCCCGGTGGCTGTATCCGATAATCGGGTCGGCCTCGACGATCCATTCCCCGTCCAGTCTCAGGAGGAGACGCAGGACCCCGTGCGTGCTGGGGTGTTGGGGACCCAGGTTCAAATAGAAGGTGTCGCCTGTCAGTGTCTTTCCGGGAAGCATGCTTACCCATCCGAATCGAAAGCTTCGTAGAAGTCCGACTCCTTGCTGAAAAAGTCCTTCAGGAGCGGGTGGTAATCGGCATCGTCGGGCAACAGAATGCGTTCTATCCGGTCCCGCCCTGCAAAGCTTTGGCCGAACATGTCATACACTTCCCGCTCATGCCAATCCGCCGCGCGGAAGAAGCCCATCAGGCTCGGAACCATTTCTCCCTTGGCCGTGGCAACTTGAACCTTTATTCGGCAAAGAACTTCAAAAGAACCAAACATGTAGACTAGTTCGAGGTGGGTGATGCGGTCTACGGCGGTTATGTACTCCAGGACGAATCCCATATCCCGCATGCTGTTGCCCAGCGGCGCGAGTTCCACGGGACTCAGGGAGAGCCTGAGGTGAAAACCGCAGCGCTCGTAATCCTCTTCCTGAACGTTTTCTGGTCCGAAAAGCTTGATCAGGAGATCACGTTTCTTCTCTGATAATCCCATATGACCCGGGCTTTGCCTCTTGAGCTTTTTCCCTGCGTTCAAATCTTCTCAGAAAATTGATTTTGCCGTCCTGCGTGAGCTTGTCCTGGAGTTCGAAAAGTCCCTGAAGGAGTCCCTCCGGTCGTGGAGGGCACCCCGGGACATAGACGTCAACTGGGAGGATCTTGTCTGCTCCGTTTACAATCGCGTACTGTCCTGGATAAGCAAAAGGTCCGCCCGATATGGCGCAGTTGCCCATGGCGATGACCCATTTGGGGGCGGGCATCTGGTCATACAGGGTGAGAATAATGGGGGCCATTTTCTTGCTGATGGTCCCCGCCACGATCATCACATCCGCTTGGCGGGGGGAAGGACGGAAGGCTCCTGCGCCAAATCGATCCAGATCGAACCTCGAGGCTCCGGCGGCCATCATTTCAATGGCGCAGCAGGCCAGTCCAAAGGTCAGCGGCCATAAGGAGTTTGCCTGCGAAATCCGCTGGATTTGGGTGAGGGTTGTGAATTGAACCATGGGCTCTATCACGGCTTTTTCTACCACTGGAACACTCCTTTCTTCCACGCATAGGCCAAAGCCAGAGACAGTATGCCCACAAACATAGCGATCTCGATGAGGTCCCTCCAAGGAAAAGAGCCAAAGGCCACAACCACGGGAAAGAGGTACAAAACGTCCACGTCAAAGGCCAGAAAGATGAGGGCGTACAGATAGTAGGTGACTTCGAACTGTATCCATGCCTGCCCTTTGGGCTCTATGCCGGACTCGTAACTGACCAGTTTCTTGAGTCCGACCCCTTTGGGGCTCACTAGAAAGGCGACGCCCAGCGGGACCAGCGCGAACAGAAAACCTGCGGATACAAACGCCAAAACGTAAGCGTAATCAGAGAGAAGAGAGTCCAACACATCAGCCTCCACCCAATGCCGTGAAAGAAGGGGGAACAACGGGCCGCAAGAACGTTGGTTTTTCCAAACGAATTGAGGTTAAAGACTCTCAGCAGGCGACTTCGATTCAGCGAGAGAAGGGTGCGCAGTTACCACTGATTACCTGTAATGAGGATCCTGCAGCATAGGAGATGGTATAATGATCTTCAAGGTCGAGTAGCTTCCGCCTCCCGGAGGAACGCTCTGACGGCGATATGAACTCGAAGATCAAATGAACTCTCGCCTGCGTTGGGGAGATAATTTATAGACGGTATTACTCATAGACAACATTTGATGCCTTGTCAAGGCACAAATCCGACATTGGGCCTCCGCGTCTCTCGGTGTACGAACGACCGCCTCGCGAGACCTTCTTTCCATGCGTGCAAGAAGGGAATCGGCTTGGACGACCACTCTCGGTGCGAACACGGGCCGAGAGCGTGCATTATCAAAAAAATGTTTGAACAACCTATATGTACTAATTAAATATAGTTTTTAAGTCAGTTTTGGTGTATGTAGGTCAATAAGTGGATATGTGAAAATCGATAGGTCCATTTCCGTACGCGCCGGCTTCCGGGCAACCTCCAGCTAGAACGCTTGCTGCGATTCGCTAAGATAATGCACGCTTTCATCCTCTGACGGCCCTGTGCTCGCCCGCTTCCAGCAAATCGCTCACCCCTTGCGACGCCTAGGGAAGCCGACCGTGAACCTTTACATGTAGAACCGGCAGGGGCATAGCGAACGGGGGGTGGATTATGCCATCGGAAGCTTTTTTTGTCCGGGCTGTCGAAGCCATGGGAGCCGTTAACGCAACCCTTGACCTGGGGAAAACCCAGCGCACCATTGTCCAGATCGCCACAACGCTCGCGGAAGCCCGCGGAGCATCGCTTTTGCTGTTCAATCCCGGTGATCGAAGCCTGCAAATCTCAGCGGCATACGGTCTAAGCGACACGTATCTGTCCAAGGGTCCTATCGATCCGAGGCAGAGCCTTCAGGAGACCGTACTGCGTAAACCCGTGTTCATTAATGATGTCGAGAACGACCCCAGGGTCCAATACCCTCAAGCCGCTCGCCAGGAAGGCATACGAGCCATCGCCGGATTCCCGGTTTCCGCGGGGCGACTCCTCGTCGGCTCCTTGAGAGTCTATTTTCCCCACAGGATAGAAGTTACGGCTTACGAAATAAAGGCCCTGGAAGCGCTGGCCAAACAGGCCGGATACGCCCTGAAGAAGAATTTCTACTATGATTCCATGAAGAACGCCTGTTCCGAAATCCATCGCATGCATTCCGTGCACTCCTTTAAGCAATCGATGGATATGCTTATCGAGAGCGCGGCAAGGGGCGCCCACGCTTATGGTTGTGCGCTGTGGCACGTCAACCGGGAAACCGACGTTCTTGAACTGGTCAGCAGTTACGGCTTGAGCCGGCGTTATCTGGAAAAAGGCCCCCTGTTCCGACATTCCAGTCTAGGAGAACTACAGTCGAGAGCACCTGTGGTGCTTTCCAAAGTGGAAGGGGACGAGCGCGTGCAGTATCCCGAGCAGGCGGCTGAGGAAGGTGTACGCGCCATCGTGGGGTTCCCCGTGAAATGGGGGAAAGACTCCCTGGGCTCCCTCCGCTTCTATTTCCAGTTCGAGTTCGATCCCGACGAGGACGACATGCTATGGATGGGTCATCTGGCGGAGCAGGTGGAACAGGCGTTAAGTAATAAGCGACTGATCATCCGCATGAAAGAGGGTCACGACCGGTATCTCGATCTCACCGAAGACACCGAGGCCGGATATTACAGATAGACGGTTTTACCGAGATCCGAAAGACGGATCAGCTAGAAGATTCATCAGTCGAGGCGCGTTGGGAGAACCCTTTGCGAAAAGGGTTCCCGTCGTGAATCGTTTTCGCCTAAAAGCTGACAACTTTCCCCTCGGCGGCCAGATCGATGAAGTGAGGGGCTCCGGCCAGCACCATGTTCGGGAAAAACTTGGCCTCGTCAACCTGACGAGCGTTGGCGCAGGGCGGTCAGACGCTCACAGGGACTTCGTTCTCCACCAGATAGGGAAAATAATCCTTTGGACGATCCCCGGTTTTGCATGCCGTGTCGAAGTCTCGGGTGTTATTCGCCCAGAGGACGCCGTCGTCCGCAAAGAACAGAGCCACTTTGTGCCCTTTAGAGTGGGCCACCTTGGCGAATTGAAAACACCTGGTGGCCGCGTCCACACCATCCTTGGTTAACAGGAAAACGAAGTTTGCCATTATGCGCTCCTTTCCGGGTTAGTGGGTATGCCTCCTCAGGTCTGCGGACACTCCTTCCGGGAACGCCGAGCCCCGGCTCGGCCTGTCGGTTTCCTCTCGGATCTGCGGACCTGCCTCCCATTTAAATGCGAGTATACCACCACATTCATTTTAATATCACCGATAAAATATTAGACCAATCACCGAGTTCCGCTTTCAGAAGACTTTCAGGAAAACCGGATGCCCGGCAACGTCCGGGTCATCGACCCGTTCAGCGGTTCGCCGGAAACCGCAGGTTGATCGTTATCCGGTTGGAATTTTCTGGAAGGTCCGGAGGGGGCGCTCCCAAAGAGTCCGCCCCCTGGAGAATCCGGACGAGGTGAGAGTTGGACTTACTTGTCGGTTTTTTCGGGCTTGTTGGTATCGGGTTTAGCGGTCTTGTCGCCTAGTTGGGACAGAGGCAGGCATCCGCACCCGCAACCGGACAGTTTCTTGTCGGCCATGTGAATCACCTCCTTTCGCAGGGCATTTTATTAAGAAATTAAGCATATACTAAAGTAACCGGGGAAAAAACGCTCCCTTCCTTGCTTGAGTTGGTCCGAGCCTATGTGCACTCCGCTTCAAAACTCGAAGGTTTTCCGGGCCTTCCTTCCCTTCCGTCCAAGGCGGGGCGGCAATGCCCGGGGAATTTGAACAGAGTCTAAGAGAACCTTTTTCAGGGCTTTCCCTGCAAAAAACGAGATCTATTTTTTCAGTTCCTCGATCAGGGTCCGCACTTTGTTAAGCTCCTGCCGAAGCTCCCGCTCGTAATTTTCCAAAAGCGCGACCTTGTCTCCGGTCCGGCTCAGTTCGGCCTCTCGAAAGTTCCCCGTTCCCTTGCAGCCGCAGGTGCAAATGCCGGAAAGCAGTTCCCCACATCGTTCCAATGCCATTGGGTCGAGCTCATAGGGAATCCAGTACCCCTTACGCTCGTTCCGAACCAGACCCGCGTGCTTGAGGATCTTAAGGTGCTGGGAAACGGCGGAGGGAGTTATGCCCAATATCTCCGACATCTCGTTGGCGCCGAGAGGGCCCTTTTGCTTGAGCAGCTCGATGATCCTGATACGAGTGTCCACGCCCAGAATTTTAAATAGCTCAGCCTGCTTGCTTTCCATTAGGCGCATCCTATTTAGTATTAGCTTAAATACTAATTCACTTCGGATCTGCTGTCAACTGGTTTTCCACTATTTTTTCATGCCCTGGAGACCTCGCGTTGGCAGGGGATGTCTCTGCTTCGTCCATCGCCTTTCGCGATAGAGCAGCGGCTCGTTTTACGATTCTCCGGGAAGCCGATCCATCGCTTCGAATCCTACCCACTCCCGAACCTTGCACCGGATCCGGGGTTCCTCATAGGTATTGAAGGATCTTCCGTTTTGGGCTAAATCAAGGTCGGTGACCCGACCTCTAGATCGGACCTGTGGCTTGGGCTTTTGGGACAATTTTTTAAGGCCGCACAAAGTGGGAAGAGAGGCATGGACGGAGAAAGACGACGCCGCACCATCAAACGTGTCTTAAGCGGCATCGAGCTGCTTGCAGCGGTATTGGTGTTGGCCGGGTGCGCTCAAAACCCGCCGAATATCTATGGCGTACCGGGAACGTCCCCGTCTCCCGCCGCGCCGTGGAAGGCGCCGGCTACGGCCATAATGAAGCCGGCCGCCGCGAAGGCCTCGCCGACGTTGCCACAGGACATCCTGAAGTCGGTGAAGTCGCTGACTCTATTCAACATCGTGGACATCGCTCTTCGCAACAATCCCGATACGGCCGCCGCCTGGGAAGACGCCCGATCCGCCGCTGCGGCGTACGGCAGTGAGCTGGGTGCGTATTATCCGCAGATCGGGGCGACGGGGGACGCGAACTGGCTTCAAGACTACTCCCAACAGGTGAGGACTTCCTTCAGGGAGCGGAGCTATTCCGCGGCCGTCCAGTTGAACTGGCTCCTTTTCGATTTCGGAGGACGCGAGGCTTTGGTGGACGAGTCTCGACTGTCTCTCATGGCCGCTGACTGGACCCACAACGCTGCGATCCAGACGGTCATGCTCAATGTGGAAACGGCCTATTACAACTACGTTTCCTCCAAGGCGCTGTTCGAAGCCCAACAAGCGACGTACCGGCAAGCGGAAACAAACCTGGACGCCGCCCGGGACCGGCACCACGCCGGCGTGGCCACCATCGCGGACGTGTTGCAGGCCAAGACCGCTTTGGCGCAGGCTAAATTGGCCCTGGATAGCCTCGAGGGTCAAATCCAGACCACGAGGGGGGCCCTGGCGACGGCTATGGGTATCCCGGCCAACGCGCCTTACGACATCGAGATACCAAGGAATGCCGCCAACATCGAGGAAACCCTCGAGAAGGTGGACACGTATCTGGCCCTGGCCGAGGAACAGAGACCGGATCTGGCCGCCGCGCGCGCCCAGGCCGCGAAGGCGGAGGCCCACGTGCGTAGAGTGCGGGCCGAAGCCTACCCCTCCATTAACGGGGCCGCCAGCTGGGGCCGCACGCGCTACGACAACACCGATGTAACCGGAAGCAATTACGGCGGTTCCATACAGGTGAGCGTACCCATATTCACGGGTCTTTCCCAATCCTATAATGTATTCCAGGCGCAGGCCGACGAGAAGGCGGCCCGCGCCCGCCTGAGCAGTCTCGAACAGCAGGTGGTCCTGCAGGTATGGACGAGCTACTACAATCTGAAGACGGCGGTACAGCGGGTTCGCACCACCGAGGACCTGCTCGAGAGCGCCACCGAATCCTACGATGTGGCCCTTGGACGGTATCGGGCCGGAGTGGGCAGTATCCTCGATCTTCTCTCGGCGCAAAGCGCTCTCGAAGGTGCAAGGGCTCAGAGAGTCCAGGCCAACGCGGACTGGTACGTATCCCTGGCCCAACTGGCGCGCGATACAGGCACATTGAACATCTCGAGTACGGGCCCTGCTAGCGGGGGCCCCGCAAAGTAAGGGAACCATGACAGCCTATTGCCGACCAGGGCTTACAAATACGAAACCTCCCGTGTCCTTTCGTCTGTTCCTGTTGGGTCTGATTTCGGTGGCAGCCGGATTGCTTCTGCTGGCCTCTTGCTCCGGGAAGTCTGAACAGGAAGGGGCTTCGAAAGCGGCGCCCGTAACCGCCGAAGCGGCGACGTTGAAGAACGTGCCCGTGGTAGTGAAGGCCATCGGCGCCGTGGAACCCTATAACACCGTGTCCGTGCGCGCGCGGGTGGGCGGCGAAATCACCGCCATCGCCTTTAGAGAGGGTCAGGAAGTTGAGCGGGGAGACCTTCTTTTCAACATCGACCCCCATCCGTATCAGGCGGCCTTGGACGGGGCCCTGGCCGACCTGGCCAGGGATCAGGCCAAGCTGAGAATCGCCGAGGATGACGTCCGGCGCTATAAGGAACTCATTCAGAAGGACTACGTGACTTCGCAGCAGTACGATCAGGTGGTGGCGAACGCCGAGTCCCTCAAGGCGACCGTGGCCGCGGATGAAGCGGCCGTAAAAACCGCTCGGCTCAATCTCGGCTACTGCACCGTGCAGGCTCCCATCTCCGGCCGTACGGGAGACGTGCTGGTACAGGTCGGGAACATGATTACCGCCTATCAGCAGCCGGTGACCATCATCAATCAGATCACGCCGATTTATGTGAGCTTTTCGGTTCCTGAAGAATACCTCGCCGATATCCGTCGCTATGCGGCCCAGGGGACCCTTGAAGTAGAGGCCGCCCTGGCCGCGGGAGCGGGGCCTCGCTTTCGAGGCGATCTCTCGTTCATTAACAACGAAGTGGATGGGACCACGGGCACCATTCTGCTCAAAGCCACATTTCCGAACCGTGACCGGGTCCTCTGGCCGGGACAGTTCGTGGACGTGACCCTGACGCTCGCCACGACCCGGAACGCCGTGGTCGCGCCTTCCCAGGCTATTCAGCGAGACCAGCAGGGGGAATATGTGTTCGTGGTCAAACCGGACATGACCGTGGAATCGCGCGCCGTCGAGACAGGACAACAGGTGGATGGGCAGACTGTGATCCGGAAGGGGGTCGAGGCGGGAGAGCGCGTGGTGACGGACGGTCAACTTCGCCTCAGACCGGGAGTCAAGGTGACCGTCACGAGCGAGCCGGCGCCGTCAGGGGCGAGCACTCCATGAAGGGCCTCTCGGACATATTCATCAAGCGGCCGGTCATGACCACCCTTGTCATGGTGGCCTGTCTCCTTTTCGGTATATCGGGATACCGACTGCTTCCCGTGAGCGACCTGCCTAACGTGGATTTCCCCACCATTCAGGTGACCGCGTCTCTGCCGGGAGCTAGCCCGGAAACCATGGCCTCGGCCGTGGCGACTCCTTTGGAGAAGCAGTTCTCCACCATCGCCGGGCTGGACTCGATGACCTCTTCAAGCCGGCTCGGCGCCACCAACATCTCTCTCCAGTTTAATTTGAGCCGGGACCTGGACGCAGCGGCTCAGGATGTCCAGGCGGCGATCTCGGTGGCGCAAAAGCAGCTTCCGGACGACATGCCCAGCCCGCCTTCGTATCAGAAGGTGAATCCCGCGGCTCAGCCCATCCTGTACCTCGCCCTCACATCCTCCACCTTGCCCCTTTCCACCTTGGACGAATACGGTGAGACGATTTTGGCCCAACGCATCTCGATGGTGAGCGGGGTGGCGCAGGTGTTGGTCTATGGCTCCCAGAAATACGCGGTTCGTATCCAGGTGAACCCCAACAGCCTCGCGAACAAAGGCATCGGGCTGGATGAAGTGGCCCTTGCGGTCGGGGAAGGAAACGTGAACCTGCCCACGGGAACCCTTTATGGACCGCATGTGGCATACACGGTGCAGGCCACGGGCCAGCTCGAGGACGCCGCCGCGTTCAGGCCCCTTATCGTGGCCTACCGAAACGGCGGTCCCGTCCGTTTGGAGGACCTCGGAGTTGTCCTCGACAGCGTCGAGAACGACAAGACCGCAGCATGGTACGTGGACGCCGCTCACAATGACCGCTCGATCATCCTGGCGATACAGAGACAACCCGGCACTAACACGGTCCAGGTCGCGGGCGCCGTGCGCGGCCTTATTTCCACTCTTGAAAAGCAGATTCCGGCGTCCGTATCGCTTTACGTACTCTACGACCGTTCGGAATCCATCCGGGACTCGGTGCGGGACGTCCAGTTCACGTTATTGCTCACTTTGTTTCTCGTAGTTCTCGTCATCTTCCTGTTCCTGAGAAACCTGTCGGCAACCGTCATACCCAGCCTCGCTCTTCCCTTGTCCATCGTAGGGACCTTCGCGGTCATGTACTTCCTGGGGTACAGCCTCGACAACCTTTCCCTCATGGCGCTCACACTCTCGGTGGGCTTCGTGGTGGATGACGCCATCGTCATGCTGGAAAACATCGTCCGGCACATGGAGTTGGGAGTAGGGCCTTTCGAAGCGGCCCTCAAGGGGTCGCGTGAAATCGGCTTCACCATCCTCTCCATGACCTTCTCTCTGGCGGCTGTCTTCATCCCGGTGTTGCTCATGGGCGGGATCATCGGCCGTCTCTTCCACGAATTCGCCGTTACCATCGCGGCCGCCATTCTCATCTCCGGTTTCGTCTCCCTCACCCTGACGCCCATGCTTTCGAGCCGGTTCCTGAAGCCTAAGTCCGAGGTTTCTCATGGTGCGATCTACAACTATTCGGAGCGGGTGTTCGATAAAATGCTGAGTCTGTACGAGTGGGGTCTGAAATGGAGCCTTCGGCATCCGCTGCCGGTTATGATCTTCTCAGCCGTAGTTCTTCTCGCGACGGTAGGTCTCTTCATGGTCCTCCCAAAAGGATTCCTGCCCAACGAGGACAGGTCGGCCATCGTAGCGTTCACCCAGGCCCGGGAAGGGATCTCGAGCGAGGCGTTGTTCGAGCATCAACAGGCCGTGGCCGCTGTGATTCAGAAAGATCCGAACGTGGAGCGATTCTTCTCGAGCGCGGGCGCCAGAGGCAACACGAGCAGCAACACCGGCATTGCGTTCATGCACCTCAAACCCAAATCCCAGCGGGAGCTTTCAGCGGACGAGGTCATCGAGGAACTCCGCCCCAAACTGTCCAAGATCCCTGGAATGATGGTTTTTCTACAGAACCCGCCGCCCATCAATATCGGAGGGCGCTTGACCAAGAGCCAGTACCAGCTGACGCTCCAGAGTTCGGACACGGAGGAGTTGTACAAGTACGGCCAAATCCTGGAGCAGAAGATGCACGCCCTGGACGGGCTGCAGGACGTCACGACCGATCTGGAGATCAAAAACCCTCAGGTGGTCGTGGACATCGACAGGAACAAGGCTGCCACTCTGGGCATAACGGCGGAGCAGATCGAGGACGCGCTTTACTACGCCTATGGTTCCCGACAGGTCTCGACCATTTACACGCAAACCAATACCTATGAAGTCATTCTCGAGGTGGAGCCGCGCTACCAACGCGACCCCTCCGCCTTGTCCCTGCTGTACGTCCGTTCTCGGGACGGCCGCCTTGTCCCGCTCAAAGCCGTTGCGAACATGAGTGAGGGTTTGGGGCCGCTTTCCATCAACCACACGGGTCAAGTCCCTTCGTTGACCCTGTCCTTCAACCTGAAGCCGGACTTCCCCCTGGGCCAGGCGGTGAGTGAAGTGCAGAAGCTAGCCGGGGAAACCCTGCCGGCCACGATCACCACGAGCTTCCAAGGAACGGCGGAGGCTTTTCGCTCCTCGGTGAGCGGCCTGGGACTCCTCCTGCTGTTGGCCATTCTAGTCATTTACATGGTGCTGGGAATTCTCTACGAGAGTTTCATCCATCCGATCACGATTCTGTCGGCCCTTCCTTTTGCGGGCTTCGGCGCCCTGGTCACCCTCTATCTCTTTCGCGTGGAATTAAGCATCTATGCCTTCGTCGGCATCATCATGCTCGTGGGACTCGTCAAGAAGAACGGCATCATTATGATCGACTTCGCCATCGAGAGCCAACGAACAGAGGGCAAAGGGCCGGTGGATGCCATCTACGAGGCTTGTGTCGTCCGGTTTCGGCCCATCATGATGACCACGATGGCGGCCCTCATGGGAACGCTTCCCATCGCGCTGGGTTTTGGCGCCGGGGCTGAATCACGCAGGCCTTTGGGCCTGGCGGTCGTGGGAGGACTGCTCTTTTCCCAGTTTCTGACTCTTGTCGTGACCCCCGTCTTCTACGTATACATGGACCGGTTGCAGACCTTCCTGGCCGGTCGGTCTAAACGACATAGAACGACGTAGAAAGAGCGCTCACCGGATGAGTCAGATGGTTTTCTTCGACCCTCCCGCCAAACTTCACCTGTTTCGAGGAGCAACCAAGGAGGCGCGCAGGGTGGAACCCGGCCGCCGTCACTTGCGGCGGGCTCCTTTCAAAAATTACGGGTGAGCAACCTTTTTGCCGCGATCAACAGGTTGCGGACGTCTCCCGTTGCCGGAAGACGCCCCCGTCCGTGATTCACTTATTCGTGTGTAATCTTATTTTCATGGCACAGACCGCATCCGATCTGCGTCCCCTTAAGGATGCCGACAGTCGCCCTGTCGTTGTCTTCGTCTTCTTCCTCGACTGAAAACGTCCTGTTCGCCGCGGCCTTCGAAAGGACCGTTCCGTTGCCGTCGGCGCCGTGACAGGTTCCGCAGGCTTGCTGGCCGGCTATCTCCTCATGGCGATAGACCCAGTTCGGGCTGTTCACGTTGTGCATACCATGAGGACCCTGGAGAGTGAGCGGTAGCTCGCTTCCGTGACAGGCCGTACATTCGATGATCATGCCGTCGTGTCCCTGAATTCGGGTCGCAGCAAGGTTGTCGTTGGCTTCCCGGCTCGGCCAAATCGCATGGGGGCTTCCATGGCAGGACTCGCACGCCACACCACTGTGCCCCAGACTATTGCGGAACAAGGTGTCGGTCTGCTCGGCAAACCGCTGATTGGTCGCAACAATGGGGGTGGCGACGTTGGGGCTGTCCGTGTAGGCCGTTCGCCGGATCATCTGACCATCGACATTGTTGAGCGCGTCTCCGGTGTGGCAGGACTGACACTTGGGCAGGTCGATCCAGGGTTGCCGGCCGGCCCTACCCACGGCAAACAGGTTTCCGTGACAGTCCAGACAAACGAGACCCGCCGTGTCCATGGCGCCGCGGGCGCATTGTGTCTTTTCACCCGGATGGCAATAGAAACAGACATTCCCGCTGGGGGGAACTTCCGTGATCCGGGAAGCATGCCAATTGTGGACGGCCCGGGACATGTATGGGTTCTGCAGCTGAGGTCCCTGCGGCCCTTGTTGGGCCAGATCCAGTGCAAGGGAATAGTGACAGGCCGAGCAAAGAACGGGCTGGTTGTTGAACAAGTTGGTCCCGTTCCTGAAATCGTGCAGAAGCAGGATGTTTTCCCTGGATTGGCGTGACGGATCGCTGTTCCGGCTCCACGCAATGCCTGAAAGCGCAGCGGCGACCTGCCCGGTGAGATGGCACGCGTCACAGGACACCTCGTCTGAGGCGGGAATAACCACGGGCAGAGAGGAAAGCACCGTCCCATCGGCCGGATTGGATGCTTGAACGTTCATCAAAGCATACGAGTTGAGTTGGGAATTGTCGTCAAACGCCGTGATGGGGATGCCCTCCGCGGAAAACCAGTTCTTGGGACCGTTCGCCCAGGCAAAGGGCTGGGCCGCATTGCCGGCTCCGGGCATTCTTGCGCCCAACACTCCTTCATCGGGCGGCGGGTTCAAGCCGAAAAGGGCAAATACGTAGTCCCAGAAGTTCGTTTTTCCTATGCTAGTGGTGTTGATGGATCCGGACGGATCGGCCAGGGACTTGTACATGACGTCGACGGAGTCGCCCACAATCCGGGGCGGATCTCCTTTTTGGACGACTTGGGCATGAAGCACGTTGAAGAGCGGAAGAACGGAGAATACCGAGAAGTCCGAGTCGTAGCAGTGCATTCCGAGGTCATTGAAAGCGAACACCTGGTAGGCGTCCGAACCCGACGCCGGCAGAGCGAAATATTCGATGTTGGAGTAGTTGCCCATTTCAACGCCGTCACTGGATTGGACCGCCAAATAAAAGGAAGCTCCCGGCCAGAGGTCGGCCCACACGCCGACTCCACCGCCCATGTCCGCGCTTGCGATGGACGCCGGGCCCGTATAGGGAGCCGGGGCGTATGAAAGAACGTACTTGCTCAAACCTTCCACCACGTTCCAGGAAACGTATACCTTCGTCCCGAACGTCTGCACGCACAAGGTCGGGACCGACGGCGTTGCCTGGGCCGCGACCGAGAGGCCGGAGATCAGGGCGCAGCAAAGCAGCACCATACAAAGATGCTTCGCATTCATGGGCTGTTCCTCCAAAACATATTTAGGGCAAACTCCCGCTCTCCCGCGGGAGAGGGGACTCGAAGGCGGCGCTTCGATCCATCGGGCGGGAGCAAGCTGCGTTGCGCTTGCTGCCTGCCGAAACGCCGTTACCGTCAAAACCTGAGTCCTCGCGTCGATGCGCTCCGCCAACTCTTTTTCAGCCCAATGGTCGCACAAGGATCACATGAGCTGAATCGGGTGATTCCTGTATATTGGCTTTCCTGAGCCGTAAGGGACATCGGCGTTCTCTATCGAAGGGGAAAAAAATTTCCGGGCCGTCGAGGCCAAACTCGAGGAGTTGCGAAAAATCACTCGAACGAAACAACACCTGGGTCAAATCGACACGGCGGCCCAGGCCGCACGGGGATATAACGAAGCCATGACAGCCTTTTTTGCCGACTGGCAGAAACTCCAGGACCTTGGCAAGAAAAGGGACAGGCTCGGTCAATCGCTGATCGAGGACGGCAAGATCCCGGCCGAAGGAGGTATGGAGCATACGGGGGACGTTTCAGTCCGGGCCTTGCATTCATCGAACAAGTCCTCCACCATGAATATTGGAGGAGTTGCACGTCATTAGCCTCAAGATCATTGGAAATTTGACGATAATTGAAGAAGCAAAAGTGAATGGATTTCAAGGAAGGGAATCATGGCTAACCGTATCGATGATTTTATGGCTGCGCTCCTAATCCTGGACAAACTCTCGGCGAAACACATACTGGATTCCGAAAGGAACCGGGCTACCCCGATCAATTTCGTTGAGCAGGTTGTTATTGCTGCACTTGAGCGCATCGGTACAAGATGGCAGGAGGGAACCGTGGCTTTATCGCAAGTCTATATGGCCGGACGAATCTGCGAAGACCTGGTGGACGAGATTCTTCCTCCCGCGGATCCCGCCAGGAAGAATCAACCGAAGATGGCCATCTGTGTCCTGTCGGATCACCACAAGCTTGTTGAGTTCGTAAAAACCTCTTAGCAAAGCTATCTAGTTGAAAATATGAGTAAAAGTGGTATTTAGGGGTTGATTTTTTTTTGGGCCTTGTATAATAAGTATCTGATTTAATTAACAATATGTCCTACGGGGGGGTTGTTTTGTTCCGGCTCAAGAGAACGCAAAAGACCATTTTCGACCACGATAGCTGCCTTCCCGCCACCAGGATCGAGGGATTGGAGAAAACATGGGCCGGTCCGTTCCGGCGCTTGGTGCTTCCCATGATCGACGAGGAGTCTTTCCGGCCTTGTTATTGCGAGGATAACGACAGGCCGAACAAACCGGTGGCCATTGTGAGGAGACGGATGGTTTGAGAAAAGTTGAAAAGCCTTGAAAAAGGTTGAAATGGGCTCAGGGCAAGGAATTCGGGGGAGATGGCCTGGAATGCGATTTGAGAAAAATTCACAGTGGATTATGTGTTTTTTGGCGGATGGATTGAGAAAAACACAAACGAGGGAACCGCAGCTTTTTGAATCCAAAGCAGGTGCCTCTGATTTTGCCAATTAAATCTCATACCAAACGGCTGGCGCCCTGCAATCCTTGTTCTCAACGTTTGAGTCTGCCTCTCCAGAACCGCCGGGCTCGTCGTCCAACGCCACCCAATCGTCGCTTATTAAGGCATCTACCGTCCAAAACGCCGGCACCCCAAGACTAGACATAAAGACCCCCCCCTTCCTAAACTTTATCTTGAGAAGCATTGCAGTTGTTTGCGCGATAAGTAGAACTAGAAATTCCATTAGCGCCATCCTATCGTTGCTCATAGTGCATGGGCTATTACCATCGTGTACATACCTATGTCGTTCATGAAATAACTCTTTGAAGTCGTTTCTCCAGCCGTTCGGGAATTCAATATGAGCCTTATTTTCGGGACTTTTTTTTAGAACACACCATGTCCCTTCGTAAAAATCGAGGGCATCAAAGTAGTTTCCACCAGGGGATAAAGGATTCATGGCGTATTTTATTTGGTCTAAATTTTGAAGATTCAGATACAAGACAAGCCATTCTGGAGCGTTGATTTCAAATTCCTGAGAGCTGTTAACTTCCTCTGGGATGGGCTTAGGTTTTTTCTTGGCATGAAGCAGCGCATCTTTTAATAGTTCAGGCTCATCGTTGCACGTTTGCACCAAAAGATCACGATAAAAGGTCTCTAAAATAGAGACAAGCGAGACCACATAGGATCTCTTGAGCTGGTCGATTAAGGTCTGATCCTTTCCAACTATGGGAAGACACTTGTGTATTAAGGCTGCACATTTACCAAAGTTAACAAGGAAATTCGCGATCGCCTCGCAATTCTTACCGCGCGATTCTCTGAGTTCCTTAAGCCTATCAATCAGTTGGTTGTGTCCCCATTTAGTTGACATTTGAAAGAATCCTGATTATGATTATTTAAGAGTGAATTTACCTTTCATGCGGAGGCAATCGATGACCGAATTTGAGAAATGTTTCTGTCCGAACCGGGAATGCAAGGACTATGTGTAAAGGGGTCAAGTCTCGTTTTGACTCTTATTAAGCCAACATCACCCGTTGAACTGCAGACAAGCGTCGCTATCCTCACCATTGCCCCCTACATCTTGCGCCTGCTAATCCTGCCCAAGAAGCAACACATCCTGCTATGATGGGACGGACCCGGGCGACCGCGTCGCGTCAGTTACTCGTGGCTTCAACGGGAATGTTGAACTGGAATGTCCACGTAGACGTATAGTCGTATTCATCCGGGCCGTAAGGCCACCAGTCCCTGGTTCCGTGGGTGGGACCCAGCCTCAGCGAGATTCCGCATTCGAAATGCGTTTCATCAAAGAGACAATTCCCGCTCCATGAATAGTTGTCGTTCGTATCGTATCCGGTATTGAACTGGATCGCGCCGTCCGGCATGGCGACACCCAGGTACTCCGGATTCGGACCGTAGGTCATGGAGGAGGAGTTGGCGTCGCAGAGAACGCCGTCAGGCCCGAATTCCCAGGAAAGACTGTGGCGCACGCTCAGCACGAGCAGCTTGCCGGGCTCGATGGTGGTCGAGAACGAAGCGCTTCCCCCGGTCGAGGAGCAATTCCCCCAGTGCTCTCCATCGGCGCTGACGTCCACGGAGATGGAAGCGGCTCCCGATCCTTTGTACGACCTGGCCGAGCAGGTGGGATCCTCGACAGGTTGTCCCTCCTTATAGACGAAAGTGTCCGTGCGATCGAACTTCTCCAAACCTTCGTAGCCTTGGGCCCACTTAATGCAATTGATGGCTCCCCACTTTTGAGAGGCCAGGGTGTCACACCCGGAAATATAAGAATTTGTGGAGGTGTTGTGCCGGCAAAACCCGGCCCGCCAGCTCCCGCATCCGTAGGTTCTGTTGCAGGTGTCGAAGCAATCGTCATGTTCCCGGCAGCCGGGGTGGGATCCGCACTCGTACGTGACCCACTTCTGGCTCATTCCGCTGTATTCATCCGTTGTTTCATCCTTGAGGCACTCGATTTCCGTCTTGATCGGCTTGCATGCCTTATTATTGCCCGTAGCGCAGTCTGCGCCGCAGGCGCCCCGGCACTTGGCGGCGCAGGGGCCGTACTGCGATTCCGTGAAACCCGTCTCCTCGAAACTCGAGGCCGCTTCGCCCGCGGCGCCGACGTCGTCGAAGGGGAAGAAGCCGAACACCACGGGTATGGGAGCGTCATAAGCCAGGAGGAGCACCCCGCCCTGGTTGGAACTTCCATCACCCGAAGCCGCCGTCTCGTCTCCCGGCTGGAAATATCCGCAGGGCGTCAAGGCCGCTACACGGACGGATTCCCCCGCCCTGTCCGCCGTCAGATACTTGAGCACCATCTGCCATGGCATGAGCAGAGCCGCAAGGGAGGCGGAGTCGATCTCCCTTTCGTTGCATCCGAGCTCCAGGGGAACCTGGGCCACCGCGTCTGCCAGGGGACTCGAAGCCAGATCCGACAATGCGGTCTGCTCCGGACCTGCGAGGGCGCCGAACCCATCCATGGAAACTCCGTTCCACCGGATCGTTCCCGCATCCGGAGCGGTAAGCTCGACCAGAAGTTCCTTGGCGTCGCCTTCGATTTGATACTTGGCGGTGGCTTTTCCTTCTCCTTGCGGCGTCGAGGTGAAGATCACCTTTGTGCCGCCGGAGAGACCGGTCAGGGCGCCGGAGACCGTTCCGTCCGGCCCGGGTGGGTCAAGGATCACTGTTCCCGGCGAGGGCTTCGAGAGCGTGCAGAAGGCGCTGACGACGCCTCCCGACCCGCCGTGGGGAGCTTCGACGCAGCGAGCGACGGTCTCCCCCGAGCCGCCGGATTCAAAGGTCATGCAAAGCCGTTCCCCGGTCCCGGCCAATGCGGACGCGTCCATGCCGTCGGAGGCGTCCGAGTCCAGGAAAACATAGATTGTCGACAGGTCTGCAGTGACAATGACGATCCCGGAGCCGGCGTCATAGGTCTGCACGTAGTAGTTCATGGTGGCGGACTGACACGACGGGCTTTTCCATATTCCGTGATGGGAAGGGGCCCCGGGGATTCCGAAGGCCTTTGTAACGGAATAGGACTTCGATGGAGCATTCGCAGGGGACAATGTGATCGAGGCCTGGGAATCCGAAGCGAAGTCCATGACGAGTCGATGGCCTTTTCCCGCCAGGTCGAGGACGTCCACCCCGTCGGAAACGTCCGGTTCTAAAAAAACATAGAACGTCTTCGCATCCGGAGTTCCGATAATGATCGCCGATCCCGGCGTGTACGTCTGGACATAGAAGTTCATCGTGGCCGCGGCGTCTTTCCAGATGCCGTCGTAGTCGCCGATCCCGTCCGCTCCGAGGGGAGCGGCGCACACATTGTCGAAACGAAGCCGTGTTCCGTTGCCTTGGGCGATCAGCCAGAGCGTATCGAGCAACGTGCTCGCGAGGCTGAAATCTCCCGTGAAGCGGATGGAGGTATCTTGCCGGTTCAGCCTCAGAATGACTCCTTCGCCGGTGAACGAGAGGCCGATGGAGTCGACGACCGATGGAGGCGTTGTGGAGGCGGAATCGTGCCATTCCCCTTCCACGACGTCCCAGGCCGAAAGCAGGGCCTGGTTCAGATTCGGAAATACGAAAGCGGCCACTCCGTCCACGGTGCGGCCGTCCACGGTAAGGTAGAAATCTCCCGAAGTGTACAGATAGATGGCGTATGCCGCGATCGAGTCGGTCATGGAAACGGACTGGATATCCACGTCGATGAAGAACGGTTCGGGCGACGAGAAAGCGGTTTCGGCTATGGCCATCTTACCGGCCGTGACGTCGGAGACCTCGAGTAATCCCGCCGCGTCGTTCCAGGTTCCGTCGGAGTAGGACCAGGTGTGGGCGGAAAGCCCCGAGAAATCCTCCGCAAAGTAGCTGCAGGTGACGGAAGCCCGTGAAGCGGTATCGTGCACCGCAATCAATAGAAGGGCCGATAACACGGCCCACATGCCCCATTGCCCTCGGCGCATAACCTCTCCCAAAGAAAGAACCCTAATCTTGACGGGGGAAAACGTTCTTGACAGCCTCCACCGCTCCCGTTAGCTTGAATGGTGCGCCCCGTGCCTGAAAAGCGTTGTTCAAGACATCGGTTTCGATTCCCGGGCGAGTCGGAAACGAGGAGTGAATCCTGTCGCCACCTTCCCAGGGCCGATGTGCGTCTTTTCCTGCAGCATGCCGCTAAGGAGACGGATTTTCGCTGTTCTTCGAATAGGTTACAACTTTCCTACACGGTCGTCAAAGCATTCCTGAAGCCTGCTCTTCACTCGTCGTGATTCACCCGGCGATATGGGTCTCGGGAAGAAGCGACGACTGGCAAGGCGCGAAGCCTCCCGGTCGCCCTCTATAGTTCGGGTCCTATGGCCCCGGCAGGGAGGTGAGTGGTACTTGGGAGAATCGGGAGGTGAATCATGACGGCAAGTTCCATCTTCAAATCCATGGTGCTCTTTGTTGCCGCCGGCCTCTGCGAGATCGGCGGAGGCTATCTGGTTTGGCTCTGGCTGAGAAACGGCAAAGACGCTGCAATCGGAATCCTGGGAGGCCTGATTCTCTTTCTGTACGGCGTCATTCCCACCTTACAGCCCGCGAACTTTGGAAGAGTCTACGCCGCGTATGGAGGCGTATTCGTTGTGCTGTCCATACTCTGGGGTTGGAAAATCGACAAGATGGTCCCTGACAGGTACGATATCGTTGGAGGTGTTATCTGTATGATCGGGGTTTTGGTCATCATGTACTGGCCCAGACACACGCCGTAGGAACGGGATCGCGGTTCATGGGGGGATTTGTGATAGGGGCGGGTTTCCATCGACAAGCTCAGGATCTGCGACAAACCCGCCCCTTGCGTCCGTGTTAGGTAATTAGGTGGGGATCACTTGAAGCAGCAGAATATCTTTCCTTCCAGAACCTCCACCTTGTCGTTGAGGAAACGGGCATTGAGCTTTGCGTTTCGCAGGATGTTGTAGGCCATCTCCGCGCGGAGGCCGGTACGGCAGTGCGCAATGATCTCCTTATCCTTCGGTAATTCCCCGACACGGCCCTGAAGCTGGTCCACAGGGATATTGACGGCGCCGGGAAGCATGCCGCCCGCGATCTCGGCCTGGGTTCGAACATCGAGGATCAGCTTGGTCGGGGGTTGGTTGTTCACGATATTCATGAACTCGTCGCCGGTGATTTCTCCGGGATGCGGGCGGGGCAGATAGAAAATGGTCGTGCGCACCATGTCTTTTTGGATGGGGCCGTTGGAGGCGAGCCACCCTTTGTATCCCCCATCCAGGATGAACAAGCGTTGGTATCCCCAGGTGGTGATTTCTTTGACCACCGGTGCAAGCTTGTCCATGTCCGTATCGTCGGAATAGAAGATGATGTATGCTTTTCGATCCAGAGGAAACTGATCCTTCTCTTTTACGATCTGGTCCAATTTCATGGCCACGGCGCCTTGAATGTGACCTTTCTTGGCCTCTTCGGCCCCTCGGGCATCGATAATGACAATATAACCCATGCGATCGCTGACGAACTGCGCGGTGGTGAGGACCGGATTGCCGCTACTGATCCATTCGGGCGTGCCGGCATGAAAGACCTTTACATTGGTGTATCCATTCTTTTCCGCCAACCTGGCGGCCATGGGAGACAACACTCACCTGAATCCTCCGCAGTAGAAGACCACAAGGCTATTCTTGTCTTTGGGCAATTTGTCCATCAGGGTGGGCATGTTGCCGAAAGGCATGCTGATGGCGGTGGGGATGTGTCCTTCCTGATAGTTGATGGGCGGTCGCGAATCCACCAGGGTGTAGGCGCCGGGTTTTTTCAGCAGATTTTCGACATCCGCCACGGACAGCTGCTTGTCCTCGGGAACCTTGATCACGGGTTTGGCCTTGATGTTGGTGGCCACCAGGTCCGCGCCTTGCTGCTTGTAGCTCACCAACACGGGGATGGGCTTCTGCAAGTTCTTTATTGCCTCGACGTTTTCGACCTGGGTTTCCGGTGTAAACTTGACGATCTGAATTTTGTCTCCGACGTTCACCTGAAACGACATGGCCTTATCCGAGATGCTGTCGAAGTCACCGGCCACCGCATTGTCCAATTTATTGAACTCCGTATGGCACTTTAGACACTTTGGGTCAAAAAGTTGACCTTTCTCCGCCCGGGAATCGGGCGCGAAAAGCATTGCGGTCGCTACGAGCAGAACCGCGGACACGAGCAGGGCTTTCCGGCGAAAGCCCACAATGGTGCTTGGCATAGTCACCTCCTGGGATTTTGGTGCGGAAGATCTTCCGCCCCTATTAAGAAGAATATGTTTAAACATGATGACTATAAGAATCACTTGTCGTCTGGTCAAGCAGGACCGAGGTCGAAAACGTGATGGGATTTGCGGGAACAAACCTAGATTCCATCGCCGCCTCTGAGATCACACACAGTCTCAGGCGGTAAAGAGGTCCGGGCACGGCGCCATTTTCCGCGCATCTCCGTCCATGGCGCAGCGTTGACAAACAGGGGACGCTGGGGGATACTATCTCGCATGCGCATTCAGAGAAAGCGGACTCGGGGAATTCACGTAGGTGATGTGGCCATCGGCGGGGACGCCCCCGTAGCCGTCCAGTCCATGACGAACACCGATACCCGCGATGTGCCGAGCACGGTGGCTCAAGCCCGCGAACTCGTCGCGGCGGGATGCGAACTGGTCCGGGTGGCGGTGCCGGACAGGCAGGCCGCGGAAGCCATCTCCTCGATCAGAGAACAGGTGCCGGCGCCCATCATAGCGGACATCCATTTCGATGTCCGCCTGGCGTTGCTGGCCGCAGATCACGGCGCGCACGGCATCCGCATCAACCCGGGAAATCTGGGTGGTCGCGGTCAACTGAAGAAGATCGTCGATCGCGCCTCCGAGGGAGAGTTGGCGCTCCGGATCGGGGTCAACGCCGGATCGCTCGAGAAGGACCTGCTGGCGCAGCGCGACCGTCCCTGGGCCGAGCGAATGGTAGAGAGCGCTTTGCGCTATGCGGAGGACCTGGAAGACCGGGGATTTGTCAACTATAAGATTTCGATCAAGTCCTCCGACGTGCCGACCACATTGGATGCGTATCGGCTGCTGTCGGAAAAGACCGACGCCCCTCTCCATGTAGGCGTAACCGAAGCGGGAACGTTAATGGACGGGACGGTGAAATCCGCCCTGGGCATAGGAATGTTGCTGTCCGAAGGCATAGGGGATACGTTTCGCGTCTCCCTTACGGCTCCGCCCGTCATGGAAATCCGGGCCGCGTACGCCATACTCCGCGCCCTGAAGATTCGCGAGAGGGGTGTGGAGCTGATATCTTGTCCGACCTGCGGGAGGTGCGAGGTCGATCTGATCTCCATCGTGGATCAGGTGGAAAAACAGTTGGCGCATGTCGTCACCCCCATGAAAATCGCTGTTATGGGCTGTGTGGTAAATGGCCCCGGCGAAGCGCGAGAAGCGGACATCGGCATTGCGGGCGGCAGAGGGAAAGGAATTCTGTTCAGGAGAGGCGAGCCGGTCAAAAAAGTGAAAGAGAGCGAGTTGGTCAAGACTCTGATTTCCGAGGTGGAAGCCCTCGAAAAGGAGCGCTCTCGAACCGCTTGAGCCTTGTGCCGCCTGTTTCTTCTTCGCGCAACTTAACCGGTCATCCCACGGATGCCTCGGAAGATAGACGGTTTTTCACGAGTCCGGCGAATCCAGGGAAAAGACTTTCACGCAACGGAGCTTCAATGCCTCCCGGTCCTCACGATTCGTTTAGAACGCCGATCGCCGTATCCATTGCGCCCGAATGGATCGAGTTGCGGCGTCCATTCTGTTTTGCCGGTATCTGACCCACTTATTCCCAACAAAGGAAATCCGTATGCGGCTATCCCAATTGTACGTGCCTACTTTAAGAGAAGTGCCCTCCGACGCCGAGGTCGTAAGCCATCAACTCATGTTACGGGCGGGAATGATTCGCCGTGTGGCGGCTGGAATCTACACCTATTTGCCTCTAGGGGTCCGGGTCATTAAAAAGATCGAACAGATCATTCGGGAAGAGATGAATCGCGCCGGTGCTCAAGAAGTGCTCCTTCCGGCCGTTCAGCCTGCCGAGCTCTGGATTGAAACCGGGCGGTGGGAGGAATACGGCAGAGAGTTGCTTCGTTTCCGCGACCGCAATGAACGCGACTTCTGCTTTGGTCCGACGCATGAAGAGGTCATTACCGACCTGGTGAGAAACGAGGTTCGGTCGTACCGCCAGTTACCTCTGAATCTCTATCAAATTCAGACCAAGTTCCGTGATGAAATCCGTCCTCGCTTCGGACTTATGCGAGGCCGCGAATTCATTATGAAGGACGCGTACAGCTTTGACGCGGATCAGGACGGCGCCAATGCCAGCTATGAATCCATGCGAACGGCCTACGACCGTATTTTCCACAGGTGCGGGCTGGAGTTCAGAGCCGTTGACGCGGACACCGGCGCCATCGGAGGCCGGTATTCTCATGAGTACATGGTATTGGCTGAAACCGGCGAGGACGTCGTGGTGAGTTGCTCCCATTGCGACTATGCGGCCAACCTCGAGAAGGCGGAGCTCAGGGCTCCGGATGATGCGGCGCCTCAACTTGACGAGAGCCTCTTTCACGCCCCGGAAAAAGTGCGGACACCCAACATGCGCACAGTGGAAGAGGTCACGGAATTCCTGCACATCCAGGAGCGGCGACTGATCAAGACATTGATTTTTTCCGCGGACGACAAGCCGGTCGCCGTTCTGGTGAGAGGTGACCACGAAGCCAATGAAATCAAGATCCGGAACGCGCTCGGCGCCTCGCACATCGAAATGGCGGACGCGCGACTGGTGGAGGAGGTGAGCGGCGCACCGGCCGGATTTGCGGGCCCCATAGGACTGGATGTGCCCATTTTCGCGGATTGGGCGATCGGAGAGATGATCGACGCCGTTGTGGGCGCCAATGAGATGGACAGCCATATTCGAAACGCCAATCGCGGCAGGGACTATCACGTGACCGCTTTTGCGGATTTGAGAGCCGCACAGAGGGGGGATCTCTGCCCCCGCTGCGACGGAACACTCCAATTTCATCGGGGTATCGAAGTCGGGCATGTGTTCAAGTTGGGGACCAAGTACTCCGAGAGAATGGGAGCTTCTTTCCTGGACGCGGAAGGAAACGAGCGGTTCATGGTCATGGGATGCTACGGAATCGGCGTGGGCCGCACGGCTGCGGCGGCCATCGAGCAGAACCATGACGAGAACGGCATTGTCTGGCCGTTGCCCATAGCTCCTTTCCAGGTCTATGTTCTTCCCATTCACCCGAAAGATGCTCAGGTGACGCAGGCTTCCGAGGCTTTGTATCGGGAGCTTCAAGCCAGAGGGATCGAAACGATCCTGGACGACCGCGACGAGCGACCGGGCGTCAAGTTCAAGGACGCGGATCTTATGGGTATACCTTACCGGGTTACAGTAGGCCCCAAGAACCTGAAGGCCGGGTTCCTCGAGGTTCGGTTCAGGAAGGATGGAAACACGGAGCTGGTTCCCGTAAACGATGCGGTAAACATGATTTCGGACCGATTGACCGAGGGCCTGAAACACTCGCTATGATTCGTCTGAACGACATACTGGACCGGGTGGTGGCGTATCATCCCGATGTGGATCTGACCATGATCGAGCGGGCCTACGTGTTTTCCGCCAAGGTTCACGAGGGCCAGACCCGCATGAGCGGTGAGCCCTATCTTTCCCATCCGCTGGAAGTGGCCGGCATTCTTGCCGACATGAAATTGGACAATGTGTGCATCATAGCGGGCATTCTCCATGACGTCGTGGAAGATACGAGCGCCACGCTCGAGGAGATCGAAGAGATGTTCGGGTCCGACGTAGCCAATATCGTAGACGGGGTGAGCAAAATCACTCAGCTACGTTTCGGAACCCGGGAGGAGCACAAAGGGGAAACCATACGTAAGATGATCGTGGCCATGGCCTCGGATATTCGAGTGCTCCTGGTCAAAATCGCGGACCGGCTCCACAACATGCAGACTCTGGGCTACCTGAGGGAGGACAAACAAAAACGGATCGCTCAGGAAACGCTGGATATTTATGCGCCGCTTGCCGGGCGTCTGGGATTGGGGAACAAGAAAAGACAACTGGAAGACCTGTCGTTCTATTACCTCGAACCCGAGAAGTACAGAGCCATCCGACAGGGCATAGCCGAGCAGGAAGCCGAACGCAAAAAGATCATCGAGGAGCTGAAGGAAGTCATCCTGTCAAAACTGAAGGAACACCACATCGAGGCGGAGGTGCAGGGGCGGGTAAAGCATATCTACAGCATCTATCTGAAGATGGTGGCGCAGAACATCAACATCAATCAAGTGTTCGATCTCATCGCATTCAGGATCGTTGTGAATACCATGCCCGAGTGCTACGAGACGTTGGGCATGATTCATTCCATGTGGAAACCCATTCCCGGCCGCTTCAAAGACTACATCGCCGTTCCCAAAGCCAACCGGTATCAATCGTTACACACGAGCGTCATGGGGCCGTATGTTCAGAAAATGGAAATCCAGATTCGAACGAATGAAATGCACCTCATTGCAGAAGAAGGGATTGCGGCGCACTGGAAATACAAAGAAGGGGGCAAAGTAGAGGAAGCGGAAGGTGAACGGTACGCGTGGTTACGTTCCCTGCTCGACTGGCAAAGGGACATGGAGCATCCCGGTGAGTTTCTTGAAAGCCTGCGAGTCGACCTGTATCCGGACGAAGTCTATGTATTCACACCCAAAGGCGAGGTTTTGGAGCTGCCCGGCGGCGCCACCCCTATCGACTTTGCGTACAAGATTCACACCGATATCGGAAATCGGTGCGTGGGCGCCAGAGTCAACGGAAAGATGGTTCCCCTGAAGACGCATCTTCGCAACGGAGACATCGTCGAAATCATGACCAATCCCAAGGCTACGCCCAGTAAGGACTGGACGAAAATTGTTAGGACTCCCAAGGCCTTGGCCAAAATTCGACAGTGGGTCCGGCAGGAAGAGCGCGTCCGGAGCGTGAGCATCGGCAAAGACCTGCTCGATAAGCAGCTCCGAAGAAGACACCTCTCCCTGCCCAAGCTCGCCAAAGAGGGTAAACTTCAGAGCGCCGCCGAAGAACTCTCTCTGAAAACCGTGGAGGATTTGTATGCCGCGGTGGGGTACGGCAAGATATCTCCCCGGCAGGTGATCACCAAAGTCGCACCAAGGACTTCCGAAGAAGAAGACAAGGAAGATCAAGAGGCTGGCCTGGTTGAAAGGACTATTCGAAAGATCGCTCGTCGAAGCAGCGAGGGGATCAGCGTGCGCGGGGTTCAGGATGTCCTCGTGCATAGCGGCAAGTGCTGCAACCCACTTCCCGGGGATCCCATTACCGGCTATGTGACGCGCGGACGAGGAGTTACGGTCCATAAGTCGGATTGCACACAGGTGCTTGGAGCCGATCCGGAGCGCCGGGTGGACGTATTCTGGGATCGTGAGGACGACACCTCCGTTTTTCCCGTGCGTCTGCAGGTGGTGTCGGAAGATAAGCGCGGTCTATTGGGCACGATCAGCAACGTGTTCGCCAAGAGCGATGCGAATATCACGCGGGCCAATGTTTCAACCACCGTGGACAAGAAGGCCGTATGCGACTTTACCGTGGAGGTCCGGGATAAGAAGCACTTGGATCGGTTGATCGTGGCCTTGAAGAAACTGAAGGAAGTCCTGCAGGTGAACCGGGTCCATGCCTAGCCCGGATCCAACACGAGATCTTTCGCCACGTACCCGATCAGCCGGAGGAGGGCATCGCCCGCATGCGTTATGCCGAGGGGGGGTAGTACCGGAAGGGTGATTGTGGCTCGCAGATGGGCGGCGTCTGTGCATGCGCGCCCCTCACACCTGCCCCCGACGGGGGAGTTGGGATGGATTCCCGAGATCCGCTTGCCACGATGATTCTTTTCCCACTCCCTCCGGGCCGGGGTGAGGGTGGTTCTATCTAAACCCGGTCCCCGTATAATCCGGAGCACCTTCCGCTACATCCAACGCGTGGCCGGATCGCGATCCCGCCTTTCGGGAAGGCCCGTTTGCTGAATTCGGGAATGGGAATAGCTGCGCGAGTTAAGACGATGGCCCCGGGCGTCTATTTCGTGTCCGGCTGGGCCGTAATCCGCTTGGTGGGTTTAACGACGGCGCCGGATCGAAGGCAGCGGGTGCACACGGTGAGGCGTTTGGAACTGCCGTCAACCAGCGCGCGCACTTTTTGCAGATTGGGTTCCCATCGGGTTTTGGTTTTGTTGTGGGCGTGGCTCACATTGAATCCCACCATGGGCTTTTTACCGCATATATCGCATGATCTGCTCACTTTTGATCTCCTCGTGACGAACCACTATGTTGAGGCGTGACAAACGCCGGTATGAACGTTCACTGCTCAATTTTTCGCAAAAAAATAATATGGCTGATTCCGTTCCTGATTTCAAGTTTTTTTTGCGTGACCCGATTGAGTTTGTACATATAGAGAAGCCGTCTAGGGGGCCAAGCCGCGGGGAAGGAACCGTCCTATTTCTCGAGGACCGTTTCCCGAATGTTGTGTCCGAAGTGTCGCCCGGGCTTTTCGATGTGCCCCCACACCTCGATGCCCGATCTCAGCTCGACCACGGAAACCGCATCCCCGGCGGGTGTCACGAGTCTCACGGTTTCGGCGTTCTGGCAGATCATGGTTGCCGGTCCTCCGGGTCCAATCGCCTCGATCAGCAGCAGGGGCCTCCGTTCGATCTTTATGCGTCCCACGACGAGCGGCGAGGCCCGGCCCGATCCGTCCACCCGCAGGACCTCGTCGCCGGACTCGAGTTCGGAAAGATATCGGGTCCGACCCTGGGTCGCCAGAATGTACGCGTGAACCGGTCCCGCGTTCACGCGAAACGGTCTGGAAGATACGTAGGGATTGTCCAGGCTTTCCGCCTGGATCAGAAAAAAAGCCCGGCTGCTGTTGCCCACGAGGCATCCCTCGCCGACGCCCATCAGGCTGCATGTGTCGACACAGACCCGGTCTCCCATGCCCAAAGGCCGGATGCTACGGATTTCGAGGGGCGTCAGCTCGATACGGCCGTGCTCCGCCTTCAATTCGAGGATCATCTCCCGGACCCGGGTCGGCTCCGGATTCGTGATGACAAAACCGTGGACACCCTTTTCCAGGATGCCGGAGGCGGTTCGAACCTCGTCCATGTCCGCCACTTCCAAGAAGACTCGAGCGTTCCGGGCAATGAGGTTCTCGATCGGCACGATCTTCCAGTCCGCGGTTTCCACCACGACCTTTTTGTGGTTTCGGGCAAGCCGGACGATCTGTTCTTCGTCCTCCGCGGAGGAAATCCTGATCCTGAAAGCGTCTTCTCCCCAGCGGATATCGCCGGTGCTCGACACGGTCTTGATCAGGCCCAATCCCTTGACGGAAGCCACCTTGTCCGGAGAGACGACGACGGCGTCGGCCCCCGCCTCCAACGCGGCGGTCACCAGTTCCGCTTTCCAGGGATCGGCGTTAACCCAGATTTCTTTCATGACGGGGCTTCCATCGTCCGGCGGCGTCCAATCTCAGGGTGCTTGTCGAGCCCTTTCGGATAAGCAATCCCCACGCCCGCCCGAAACTTCCGAGTGGGGTTCATCAGGCGGCGTATCGCCTCCTTAGTGAGATGCGTTTTGAAAGAACCGGGAGTACGACGCCATGGACGCCGCCTTGGCTTTTCTCGCGCATTCCGGACACTGAGACCGTTCCACTTGCACGGCCTGATCTACGTCGGCGACCCGCTTTACATAATCGAGGAGTTTCAAAGGCGCAAAGTACTTGCCACAGCCTTCGCATTTGGCCAACCTGAAGCGGGCCAGCACGGTTCCACACCAGACCAGCCGCCGTTCCCCACCCTCGTCGATCATTTCGAGGCACCCTCGGGGACACGCGTTCGCGCAACCCCCGCCTCCCACGCATTCCTGTCCGGGGCGAAGCAGATTCGTCAGCACCCAGCGATCGTCACAGCCGCCCACGCACTGGATCGCTGAAATTCCCATCTGGTTACGGCAGACTTCGGCGCAGTCGCCGCATCCCGCGCAAAGATCGCACCGGAGACATCGTTTGGCTTCTTGACGGGCGGACGCTTCGTCGAACTCCAATTCCACCCGATCAAACGTGGATTTGCGCCTGCTAAGAGGCGCGCGTGGGGGTTCGTAGGGGCGGATCATGATCTTCTCGGCGGCTTCCATCTGAACAGGTTCGACCCTCATTCGCGGTAAGATCGGAATAACTCGGTCCGGGGCAGGCTTGCCTCTAAGGAAGGCGTCGATACCCGCCGCCGCCCGCTTCGCTGCTCCAATGGCCTCGACCACCGTGGCCGGGCCGGTTACCACATCGCCGCCTGCGAAGACGTCCGGCGTGGATGTTTGCATGCTGAATGGATTGACCACCAAGGTTTGCCAGCGGCTTACCTCCAACCGGTATTCTTCTCCTATCCAGGAGATATCAGGGGATTGACCAATGGAAGCGATAACGGCGTCGGCTTCGATGAAATGCTCGCTGTTCTGAACGGGAACAGGTCTGCGCCGGCCCGTGGCGTCCGGTTCTCCCAGTTCCGCTTTCATACACTCGACCCCGGTCACCCTTCCTTTTTCTCCCACAATGCGGGTGGGAATGGTCAGATAGTGGAACTGGATTCCTTCCTCCTCCGCTTCCTTGATTTCTTCGTTCAGGGCCGGCATCTCGTTCCGGCTTCGGCGGTAGAGTATGTGCACCTCTTTGGTGCCCAGCCGCAGGGAAATGCGGGAAGCGTCCATGGCTGCATTGCCCCCGCCGATCACTGCGACTTTCTCTCCCACCTTGCCTCGTTCTCCAAGGAAATGATGGTGAAGGAACGTCAGGGCGTCCAAAACCTGAGGGAAGTCGGTTTCTCCCGGAATGCGCATCCTGTTCACTCGATGGGCGCCTATCCCCGCAAAAAAAGCCCGAAAACCTTCCTGCCGCAGTTTAGTGATGTTAAAGTCCCCTCCGATGGGGGAGTTGGTCCGAATGGTGACGCCCATTTTTTCCAGGCGTTCGACTTCTTTCTTAACCACGTAACGTGGAAGCCTGTATTCGGGAATACCCACCGACATCATGCCGCCCGCCACGGGTAAGGCTTCGAAGACCGTTACCTGGTACCCCTTTCTAGTCAGGAAATAGGCGGCCGAAAGGCCGGACGGGCCCCCGCCTATGACGGCGACTTTTTCAAGGATCTGGTCTGGAGCCCGGTATACATGCTCGTCCAGCATGTCGTTTACATAAGAAGCGGAAAAGGCTTTGAGAGCCTTGATAGCGATGGGTTTGTCGACGGCCCTCCTGGCGCAGGCCCCTTCACAGGGACGGGGGCAAACCAGCCCGCACACCCAGGGGAAAGGATTGTCTTTTCGTATGAGATCCACCGCTTCCCTGTATCTTCCGTGGGCGATCAGGGCCACATAACTGGGCACATCGATTCCCGATGGACATGCGCTCTGGCACGGAGCGGGCGCCGGTTCCTGAACGGTTTTGATCATTTTGATGTCCTCGAAAACTCGTACACAACGTATGGTATTTAGGGGGTAGCCAATAATTCATACCGCCTCACCTGTTCCTCCGGCATGAGTTCTCTCCTGCCGAACTGGAGGCAACCGGTAATACACTTGGTAACGCAAGCCGGTTGAAGCCCCTGGTCGATACGATCCTTGCAAAGATCGCATTTGACCGCGACGCAATCTTCCTGAATGAATTGGGGCACTCCCCAGGGACACGCGTAGAGACACAGTTTGCAGCCTATGCATTTCTCGGCTTCCACGTAAACGATTCCGTCTTTGGGACGCTTTTGCATGGCCTTCGAGGGACAGGCGGAGACGCACCAGGGTTTTTCGCAGTGAAAACAGGCGAGAAAGCTGAAGGCCATTCGGGGGACCTTATCCACGAGCTTGGGACCAAACTGGTAAATCCGGCACAAACGGGGACCATCGGGAAGTTTCTTGTTGGCCTTACAGTGAATTTCACACGAATAGCAGCCGATGCATCGATCCACATCCTGAAAGATGATGTAATCACTCATACTAGACTTCCTCCGCCTTCCTAACGGTCACGAGGCACTCGAGGTACGCGATTCCCCCGCCCGCCGGATCGAAACGTTCCAGACAGCCTTTGGCCATTCGTTGATCGGCGAACCCCACGCCGAAGGCTCGCTTCAACACAGGAACGGTTCTGCCGAACCCATGAACCGTGAACACCGCTTCCGGATGGATGAAAGGAGTGATATGGGCCTTGACCTCGGCCGTGACACCGTTGGCGGATATTTCCACCTTGTCCCCTTCGGCGATCCCGAGATCCGCCGCCACGCGGTCGTTGATCCAGAGATTGTTCTCCGGGAAAACTTCGTGGAGCAGCGGATTGTCCTGAGTGTGGCCGTGGGCGTGGATCGCATGCCGTCCGAATACAAGGCGAAACGTACCGGCGGGTAACGGCTCTCTCTCGCGATAGATATCGAGGGAGGGGAATCCCGCCTTCTCCAGAGAAGGGGAAACAAGTTCGATTTTTCCGGAACCCGTTTTCAGTTTAAGTCCGTTTTCCCTGTCGAACAGCTTGGCTTTATCCGCCGGATCCACGAAACCCTTTTCTTCAAAATCCGCGATGCTGAACCCGGTTCCCTTCAGCTGAAAATCCCACAGTTCCTGAACGGATTCGTAAGGAAAGTATTTGTCCAGACCCATGCGTTTGGCGAGCTCCTTGAAAATCCACCATTCAGGCTTGCTGTCGTACAGGGGTTCGATGGCCTGACGGCGTACAATGAATCGAGGGGTCTTGCCTTTTTGGGACGCGATGGGACTGTCTTTCTCGAGGTAACCGGAAAGCGGCAAAATCACGTCGCCGTACCACGTGGTTTCCCCGAACTTGGCGTCCAAGGCCACGATCAGGTCCAACCGGTCCAGAGCCGCTCTCTGGGCCTCACGGTCCGGAAATCCCGTGAGAGGGTCGTGACGGTAACACACGTACGCCTTGATGGGATAAGGCTGCCCGGTGAGTATGGCGGGATAGAAAAGCTGAAACAGTCCGGGTCCCGCGTCAAAATGGGGATACTTCCATCCGACCCCGTCGGCCCGTTTTTCGGTAGGTTTCGGAACACCATCCCCCAGGTTGTTCAGGTCCTTCTTCCCATAGTCTTTGGGGCCCTTGGCTATAATCTGGCCGCCGGGTACTTCCACGCTGCCCATCAGAACGTTGAGTATATGGGTCGAGCGGCTGGCGTAAAAGGAATCCCGATATCGGGCCAACATCCATCCGGGGTGAAATACCACCTTGGGTCGATCCGAGGCGATTTCGCGAACGAACTCGTGGATTTCAGCGGCAGGAACGCCGGTTTGCTCCTCGGCCCACTCGGGAGTGTACGGCTGAACGATATTCGCCAGATCATCGAATCCGGTCGTCCACTTCCGGATGAATTCCGCATCGTAAACGCCTTCTTTGATGACGGCGTGGATGATTCCCAGGTTCAAAGCATAATCGGAGCCGGGGCGAACCATCCAGAATCGCGAGGCTTTGCTGCCGGTGACGGTCTGCCTCACGTCAATGTAGGTCATCCTCATCCCTCTGGAAAGGGCTTCCATCAGGTCCTTCGCTTCCTTGACCTTCAGGGATTCCAGCATATTCCGCCCGTAGAGCACCAAATGGTTGCACTCTTTGAGATCGTAAATGAAATCCTTACGCCCCAAACCGTACAGAGACAGGCTTGCGTGGTGGACGTTTCTTCCGCATGCCGCGTCATGGTTGGTAAAATTCGGGGACCCAAGGGCTTTCAAAAACGTTTTGGGCAAGTCGAGAAACGGGCCTCCCCTGCAACTCAAAAAGGTGCTGCCCGGTCCATATCGGTCCAGGATGCGGCCCAATTTATCGGCCACATAGTCCAACGCCGTGTCCCAGGTAACACGCTTCCACTGGCCGCCGCCCCTGAGCCCTTGGCGGAGCATGGGGCCTTGCGGACGGTATTCCTGGTAATGAAAAGCGAGACCCGCGGAGCCTTTGCCGCACAACGATCGCCCGAGTATGTGAGGGTTGCCTTCGATCCATGTGGCAACGCCGTTTTCCACTTCAACGCGAATAGGACAGCGGACGGTGCACATGCCGCAAATGCTGAACACACTTTTCTTCATGAAATAGGTCCTCTTTCCAATCGCTTGCAGATATTTGACGAGGAGGCGGTTTCACTTCCGTCTTTTAAACGGATTTGAACCCACAGGCTCGTCGGCTACTGCCACGGCCTTCTTGTGGGATCGGAACTTGCCTTTCTGGTGAACAGACGTTCAGGACCGCTGCGTGAAAGAGATCATGAAGCGGTAAAGGTAAGACCCCTCCAGAGGGAACATGGCGGCAAGAGATGGTGTCCAATTTGTCTGCACAGAATTACGTGCAGATATTTCCTATGCAAAAAAAAGATAACTCCCTTGCATCCCCGAGTCAAGCTGTAATGCTCGTCCGAATCCTCGCCAACAGCATGAAAAACGGGCATGGAAAGGAGGGATAGGATGGGTTTGCGGGAGTGGAACCCTTTCTGAGTTCCTCCCCCGTAAGATGACTGCAATCGGACCTATTCCGTTCCTGCGAATTTCGAGAGGGTATGGGTCTCGGAAGCGGAACCGCCTACGGTATGTACAACGGATGTGCACGTGCCGGGACTGCTGAAGGTCATATCCACCGAGTACTGACCGCTATTCAAGTCCGGATCGGAAATCCATTTTTCGCCTGCGGCGGAATCAATCCCATACACGCGGTAGCTGCTCATATCCTCTGTATAGATTACCAGGGCGCCGCAGTTGTCGTAGCGCTGGACAAACCAGGAACCGGCTCCTTTCCAGATGCCGTCCGCCTCCTTGAACGAATCCTGGAGCACGGCCGAAGAAAACAGGTTCAAGGCGCGGGTTTCCGTCTGTTGCGATACGTTGTCCCTTATCGCTACACTCGCCAGGCCTTGTGTTTGAAACGTGATTTCAATCGAGTACCGACCGGTTCCCATGTCGGGATTGGAGGTCCATTTGAGTCCTGAGGCGGAATCGATTCCATAGACTGTAAAGGCCTTCAGATCGGCGCTGTAGATCACCAGGGCTCCGCCGTCGGAATACTTTTGCACGAACCAGGATCCACCCTCCTCTTTCCACAACCCGTTGGTTTGAAGTGTTTTCGGAGGCTCTCGGAACAAGGAGAACGTACCTTCATCGTACAGGTTGTGGCCGTCCGTCCAGGCCTTATAGACGCCGGTGACGGTGTCGTCGTCGCGGGTGGCCTGAGTATAATCCGATGTTGCATTTATTCCCGCGCATATGTACTCCATGGACACGGCCATGGTATCCCCGTCTACGATGCCTGTGACGGGCACTTGGACGTCGCCGCAATCCGTATCGGTGACAAAGGAGTCTCCGGAGACGTGGATCCCCGACTGGCATAGCAGGAAGTCCACCTGCCCGCCGTCACCCGGGTACATGGAACTGACCCACGTGCCGTTCCAGATTCCTGAAAAATCGTCGGACGGAGTGGGCTCTTCCGGGGTTTCGTTCAGCTCTTCGAGGAAAGCCTCGAGGGTGATGGCCAGCTGAATGGAAAACGTTCGGCCGGAGAACGTGTCCGAAGCGGACATCTCCGCGTTTACGTACATCCGCCCGTCGTCGTAATCGCCGCTGATGACCAGGGCGGAAATGGGGACCGCATAGGAGGCAACGCCCAGGTCCAGTGTGGCCGTGAGACTCGTGGGGTAGATGAAAACCGAATTGGAACTCCATCTAAAAACGCCTGATACGCCCCCATCCAGAGTGAGGGTCACGCTGAACGAAGGCAGTCCGGTCACGGATGCGGTCGTCTGACCTCCAAGCTGTTTGATGGCGCCCGAAAAAGAACCGGTTGCCGTTTCGAGTTGGGTCACCTTCAATATGCCGGTGATGGGCACGGGCATGGGGCTGAAAGACACGGGCAAGGTGCTCTGTAATCCTCCCTCCACAGTCATCTGCACATTAAACGAACTGGAGCCGGCGCCGAAATCAAATTGGGCCGGTGCGGCGAAAGGCTTTGCGGCCCATGAAAACGAAGCCAGGAATAGAACCAATACTACGGATATTCCTGCCTTGTAGCAGTTACCCTTCATCATCGTCGCTCCTTGTCTGGTGGAAGTGTTCCGTTGTTTGGCGGCATGACCCCGCCGGCGCCGTGTTTCCCGGCTTCTGCTCGACAAAAACTATCGTTTTTTATCGGCGAATCCGATGAACACTTGAGCGTTTTTGTGGAGTTCGGATGGAAGAGAGGTCCGTTTATGTCGTAACGGAAAAGGCCGGAAATAGGGGGCCGTCCGGCCGGTGAACTACTTTTATACACCGGAAGGCCGTGTGCGAAAGAATTGTAGTCTCAGCGTGAAGAGCGCGCCGGCTCTTATTGGGTAGCCGCGGGATTTCCCAAGGCAAGTGGCGGCAGTCCGGCGGATCACCGAGGAATCGACTCGAACTTAGTCGGGCTTCTTTCTTCTCAACTTTTGAATGGCCTGTTGCCTGTTTTTCGAGGAGTCCATTTCATTGGTTTCTTCAATGTCGTAGCGTTCATATAGCTCAAACAGCTCGCCCACTCCAATGTAGGCAACGGTCTGAATGATTGTATTCTCGGCGGGCGACAGATACGCCGTCATACCGTCCACCAGCTTGGGCACGGTGATATCTTTGAGCTGTTTGAATCTGGAGATCTTGTCAGACAGATCGGGGTCTGCGAGGAGAATCTCCATGTTCTGCCCTTGGATCGCACTTTTGAGTTCTTTAATGGTCCTTACTTCCACGGCCATAGAGGGTACCTCTTCATTCCTGGAGGAGAAGCCCCGATACGGTTGGATTTTGCCCGTCATCAAAAAGACGGCGCGCCGGCCGCCCTTCGTGAGCCCTGATCTCCGTTGTAATAATGGGCTATGATGTAACAAACCCGCCGGGGATTTCAAGCACAAAAGTGGGCGATTTAGATCGTACATCGTATGACGGCATTGGTTGTAACCGGGTTGGCGGTTGGAAGTGGTCGCCTGAGGAACTCGTGGATAAGCCGGTTCAAATTGCGGAGGCGAAGCGATGAAACCGGTTCCGAAGTCGGAGCCTCCCTATCCGCCGGAGGCCGGATTCCGGCCACGACCTCGGATGGAGGAACGTAGCCCAAGCGCGTCGGCCGACACGTTGGGCTAAGCTCGGGTCCGGGAAAGCCGGGCGCAATGTCCGTTCTAACCCGGAGTACGGACGAAGCCTGGTTTGCCTGCCGGTATGGAGGAAAGAGCCATCGACGGATTGGGGGATAAGGATAATCCATTTGCAGCCGGCGTGTGATTTGGAACAGCCGGTACCTTGTATCAGGCATGGTTTCTGATATACTGACATAATTCAGCCCGCCGCCCTCGTAGTCGATTGCATCGGATCTCGTACTCGTGAGCTTGACGCCCATGATCCGGGTACCGATCATCGGCGAATTCATCATGTCCTGTTGAAGGAACTGCTTTATCGATCGGAATTCCGGAGGCTCGAAACGTCGCCGAGTGCTGAAATGCAGTCCGAGATCTTCGAGAATTCAATTGTAACCCGTTTCCGATCGATATTGAGCTTTGTAGTGCCGACGAGGGTAACCCATAACACCGACGCTTCCTTTCTTGGGATCGGCATACGGTCGGTTTGGAAAATCAAAAGGATCAGCTCGCTCCCATACCCACCGCGCGTCGTACGATCCATCGGGGCACCCGGAGCGTCATCGTAACCATTTTGGTTACCGCCGTGCTCAATAGCCATATTTGCCGGAATTCCGGCGATACGTGCAATAAATCCCCACCCGCTGTTTTGGACTTGAATAGAGTGGAAACAACCGGTTAAAATTGAATAGTTTGGAGAAAGGTTCCTGAGCGTTGGTTGTGCGGGGCCTTCAGTCCGAGTCCGATTCACGGGATCCGGACAGGGGATCCGTCCTCAGGGTCGTCCAAGCGTCTAAATCAAAAGGAAGGGGAATCGAGGAGGAAATTATGAAGAAGAGCAAAACAGCGTCCGTGTTACTGGCCTTTTTGGCTGTCTGCGCTCTGGCAGGTACAGGCTGGGCGCAATTTGACTACGGACTCGGCTCCGGCGCTTTCGGCTCGCCCGACCCCACCACGGGCTCCATGGTGATGGGCTGGTTCGACATCGACAAGAACGGCACGGACAACGTGCTGCCCGTCATCGTGAACATGTCCACAACGGATCTGGGATCGGCTTCGAGTAACTCCTATCGCGTGCATCTCATCATCTGGGACGTAAACAGCAACCACGTATGGGACAAGAACCTCCGGCTTTCGCCCTGGGACGTCTGGACCGACGCCAGCATCCGGGACATTATCGAAAATACCATCGGTGACGGAATGGCTTCCGCACAAAGAGCCCAGATCACGGAGAAGGTGACCCTTGACGGCGTCGAGGTCGAACGATATCGCGGCTACTGGACCGCCACCGTGGTCTTGGTTTCAGTGGGATCGGCCAAACCGTACGAACTGAATTATCCCCACGCGTACCTGAACGTGCTGGGCGGCTGGGTCTATGTGGTGGATCTGCTCGACGGCCGCACGGACGGCTACGCCATGGTGTCGGTGGAAAGCGCCCTGCTCAGGGCCGGCAGCATGGAACTGGCGTTCATGCTCTCCTTTTCCGCCGATTTCTGGAACCGTTCGTGGTGGTGGGCGGGTGTTGGCTATTTTCTCGGCCAGCTCACGGGCAACACCGTCGGTCCGTTTTCCTCCTTCCTCTGGAACTGCAGTTTGGACGAGTTCTTTTTCGAGGAGTTCGAGGTGGGATTCGTTTACGAACGATTTGACGCCACGTCTTGCGTGAATGTGTCGCTTTTGACCACGGGCAAGGCCGTGACCAGCGACGATACCTGGCTGGGCCGGAATCCTTCCTGCGACGAGTTGCCTTACGACGGCGGGGAAGCGTTCGTTGACGAGTATCGCGGAGGCATGATGCTGTTCGGACGATTCTTCCGCAATCCCTCGGGCGGCGCCATTTCCAATTTCAACAACCGCCTGGTCCTGTGGATGGACACCAACTCCACGGGCCGGAGCGTGGTCCTCGTGGTGTGCGACGAGGACGAAGGCTGTCATTCCTTCCCCCTGCTCGTACCGGACGAGTTGAACATCCACCGGTTGGATGAGGTGGTGGCCGATGTCCTGGCCGGCTTCATCTACTTCCATACCCGGCAGATCGAGAATCCGGGCGCCAAACAACGCATGATCGCCTACTGGAGAAGCGTAGCCGATGCGGTGTCGCCGGCGAATGCGGATCTGTACACCTGCGTTGGAAATACTATTCTGAATTTCCTTCCCATTAACGTAAGCTGCAGTGACGCAGGGCTTCAAAACACGACGCCGTTCGGCAACGCCTTGCAGATTCTGGGCTGGACCACCAACGAGGGTCTGGGAACGGCGGCCGAGAGTTGGGGAGCCATCTTCCCCATGATCCGAAAATGCATCCTCGGGGATCCGGCCACATTGGAAGTATTGGATGCCGTACCCGGCTTTATCATCATGGGGACTATAGCAGAATAATTCGCAAATAACCGCTTGGCGCATAAAGGCAAAAGAGAGCCTCCTTACAGGAGGCTCTCTTTTGGCTCGAGTTCCGGATCTTCCTTTTCGGAGTAACCCCGCAACTTGTGTTTGGCCGTATTTTTGATATACTTGGGTCCCGGCGACACCCCCTCCGATTTCCAGTTTTCCTCATCTCATTCCGGCGAGCTTGGGGCCACAAATGCGTCTGCCGGATTCTGAAGGACTCATCGGGTATGGCTGTACGGCGCCGGCTGACATCATATGCGAGTAATCGCAACTTGGAAGGATCGAAAAGGCTTAGATACACATCATGTCTGAAAAACCGACCTATGAAGAACTAGAACAAAAGGTTCAAACCTTAGAAAGGAAACTTGAAGATTCCAGGCAGGCCGAGAAATCGCTTGAGGAGGCTGAAAGCTATTATCGGGCCTTTTTCGAACACGGGACCGATGGTGTTGTGGTTCTGGACCCTGAAACCGCCCGGCCCGTCATTTTCAACGATCAGGTCTGTCGGCAGCTAGGTTATTCGCGAGAGGAGTTTGCCCATTTGCGATTGCCGGATATCGAAGCCTCTGAAACCGCCGAAGAAACACGGGCGCACATTCAGAAAGTACTTAAGCTTGGCTTGGATGATTTTGAAACCATTCAGCGTACCAAGCAAGGTGAACTCAGGCATGTTCATATATCGGCGCAGAGGATTGATATCTCCGGCCGTTCGGTTTACCACTGCATCTGGCGCGACATTACCGAACGCAAGCGCGCCGAGGAGGCGTTCAGGCAAAGTGAACAGAAGTACCGAACCCTGGTAGAGGAGAGTTTCGATGGTATCTTCGTTCAAAAAGGACCAAAGATCATATTTACAAATCAGCGCTTGAACGAAATGCTGGGTTATGAAGAAGGTGAGTTATTGGGCTTGGACCACTGGCTTCTATACCACCCTGACGACCAGGAACTGACTCGAGCGCGGGCGCAAGCACGTATGCGAGGTGAGAACATAATATCCCGTTATGAAGTGAAGCTTCAGCGCAAGGACGGATCATGGCTTTATGGGGAAGTCCGTGTCCGGGTTATCAATTTCGAAGGAGAACTCGGCCTTCAAGTCTGGGTAAGGGATATCACCGAACGGAAGCGGGCCGAGGAGGAGAGGGCTCGGCTGGAGGCTCAGCTTCGCCAGGCGCAGAAGATGGAAGCCCTCGGCACGTTGGCCGGAGGTATCGCTCATGACTTCAACAACATTCTGGCGGCCATGATGGGTTACACCGAGCTTGCCCTTTATGATATCCCAGAAGGGCTGCCGGCAAAAAGACAGTTGGAACAGGTTCTCAAATCGGGACTTCGGGCCAAGAATTTGGTTCAACAGATATTGAGATTCAGCAGACGAACCGATCCGGAAAGAAAGACCATTCAGTTAGCCCCTGTCATGGTAGAAACAATCAAGCTTCTTCGATCGACACTACCAGCTACGATCGAGATCGTGCAGGAGATGGAATCGGGACCGCACATCGTGTCGGCCGATCCAACCCAAGTCCACCAAATGCTTATGAACTTGGGCGCGAACGCTGCCCATGCCATGGGAGAAAAGGGAGGAGTCCTCAAAGTCCGCCTTGAACGGGTCGAACTGGGTATCGGGACGGCATCCGGGGTTGCTGAATTGGCTCCAGGGGTGTACGCCGAACTGACCGTCTCGGACACCGGAGAAGGCATGGATAAAGATACCCTCGAAAGAGTATTCGAACCGTTTTTCACCACCAAAGACACGGGCCAGGGCACGGGCATGGGGCTTTCGGTGGTGCACGGCATCGTGAAAGCGCATGGGGGGGCCATAACGGTTGACAGCGAGCCGGGCAAAGGTTCCGAGTTTCGCGTCTACCTGCCTTTGTTGAAAACCGGGGTGGAAGAGGACGTTCCGGGTGATGCAGGCCCCCTTCCTTCGGGCACGGAGCACATCCTCTTTGTTGACGACGAAACGGTTCTTACGGACATCGGGAGGACGATGCTGGAACGCCTCGGCTACCAAGTCACCGCCCGGAGCTCGAGTATAGAAGCATTGGAGATTTTCAAGGCGAAACCCGATCGTTTTCACCTTGTAATCACCGACCGCACCATGCCCAACATGACGGGGATAGAACTGGCGGAAGAGATACTTAGCATCCGACCGGACATCCCGATCATCATCTGCACGGGATTCAGCACGCCGCTATCGAATCAAAGGGCCGAGGGTGTCGGAGTCAAGCGCGTCCTGATGAAACCCCTGGAGATTCGTGAGGTGGCGGTAGCCGTAAGGGAGGCGCTGGAGAAAAGATAGATCCAAATCGCCACCTATTGTGTGCTTCGCATCCAAATAAAATGGCTAAGGGGTCAAATCCGCTCTTGACTCTTATGCAACCCTGCTTTGAAGATGATGAAGATAATATAATTCAATTATAACCCCTACCATCGGTTTCTGATTCTCCCACCGGCATTTCCCGAGAAGGGATTTGATCCATGAAACGTAACGATCATCCGGAGGCCGATTCACCCCCCCAAATACGCCTCTTTGACCACTTCGCTGGTCTTGAACTCGTTGATGGGGCCCTGGAGGACGATGCGGCCCACGCGCAGAGCGTACCCTGTGTCGGCCACCTGGAGAGCCAGGGGAATGTTCTGCTCGACCAGCAAAACACCAACGCCTCTTTGATGGATGGTCCTGATGACCGGAACCAGGGAGGCGACAATGAGGGGGGCCAGGCCCAGAGACGGCTCGTCCAACATGAGCAGTTTCGGTTTAGCCATCAGGCCGCGGGCAATGGCCAGCATCTGTTGTTCGCCCCCGCTCAGGGTCCCCGCCTTTTGAGCATTTCTCGTTTCCAGAATGGGGAAGTACCTGAATACTTCCTCCATGTCCTTCCTGATGCCGTCCCGGTCCTTTCGCGTGCTGGCGCCGAGCTCGATATTGCTCCGGACCGTGAGAAAAGGGAACAACTTGCGGCCTTCGGGAACGTGAACGAGACCCAATTTTACGGTGGCGGGCGTTTTCAAGCCGGCTATGCTTCTGTCCCGGAAGGATATGGCTCCGGAGGTCAAAGGGGTCATCCCGGACACAGCCTTCAGGATGGTGCTCTTACCCGCGCCGTTGGCGCCGATAATACTCACCACGGCTCCTTCGGCCACTTCGAGAGAAACCCGGTCCAATGCCAAGGCTTTGCCGTAGTGGACCGTCAGATCGTGAACACTAAGCAGCATGTCCACCCCCGAAGTAGGCCTGGATCACTTCCTTGTTCTCCCTCACTTCAGCCATCGAGCCTTCGGCGATTTTTCTCCCGAAGTTGATCACAATGATGCGATCGCAAAGATCCATGATCTGCATGTTATGCTCGACCAGCAGAATACTGACCCCCTGCTCCTGCATTTTCCGGATGGACGTCCTCGCGAAGTTGATTTCCTCCGGATTCATCCCGCCTATAGGTTCGTCCAATAGCAGTAACTTGGGACGAATGGCCAGGGCCCTGGCAATGCCGAGCATCTTCTGGTGGCCGTGGGGCAGATTTCTGCCGAGATCGTGTTTCACGGAACCGAGTCCCAGCAGGTCCAAAATCTCCAAAGACCGGTCGAGGATATGCGCTTCGTTGCGGCGATACGTGGGCGTATTGAAAAAGGCGTGCCACAGACGCAACTTTGGGTTCAGATGAAACGATGCGATCACGTTCTGGAGTACGGTAAAGTCCCGAAAAACAGGCGCAAGTTGAAAGGCGCGGCCGATTCCGAGTTTGGCGTTCAGGTGCGGTTTCTTGCCTGTGATATTCTTCCCGTCGAACCATATGGTCCCGCTCGTGGGTCGCAGAAATCCGGTAATCAGATTGAACACCGTGCTCTTGCCGGCGCCGTTGGGTCCGATCAAACCCACCGTTTCGCCGTGGTCCACGTGCAGATCCAACATGGAAACAGCGGCCAACCCGCCAAAATGCCGGGTCAGACCTTTGACTTCAAGGAGCATCCGGAAACGCCTTTCTCTCGCGGATTTTTTTGACTGAGGATGCGATCTGCGAGGGCAGACCCACCAAGCCCAGGGGCATCACAAAAATCACGAGAATCATGATACCGGCAAAAATGAAAGGGACGAACCCTTTCAACGCGCGGAAAAGCTCCGGAATGATGATGAGCACGGCCGTTCCGACGATGGGTCCCGCGAAATGTCCGATGCCGCCCACCAATACATATACCAGGAAATTGACGCTCGCCAGAAAGTTGAAAGCGCTGTGTGACAGGACGGCCGAGTAGTAGGCAAAGCCCGCGCCGGCCACACCCACAAACAAACACCCTATGGCCAGGGCAAAAATCCGGTACCCCGACTCGTTGATGCCCACACTGGACGCCACCATATGGGACTGGGCGATGCTCTTGAGAGTCATGCCGATGCGGCAGAATTCGAGCCGATGAAGAACGACCAGACTAAAAACGGTGAGCCCGGTAAAGAAGTAGTAATTCGCGACCTTGGACCCGGAAAACAGGGGAGGGATACCGATGAGGCCGGAATATCCGCCCGTGTACTTTTCGAGGACCTGGTTAACGGCCAGAATCCCGATGCCGAAAAACAGGCTGACCATGGAGAAGTAGATCGCCCGCAGTCGGGCCAACGGATAGCCGATCAAAATGGCCACCCCCATGGTCACCAGCGCTCCGGCGGGAATCGTGATCCAGGGCCCCAATCCGAGATGCTTGGCCAATATACCGGCCGTATAGGCTCCGATGCTCATAAAGGCGGCGTGGGCGAGGGAGAGTTGACCCGACACGGCGATGAATCGAAGGCTGGCGGCGGCTATGATGTTGATGAGCGTCAGGTTGAAAATATGAATCAGGTAACGTGACTTGATGAACAACGGCGCCGCCAGGACGATAATCAACAGGCCGGCGTACAAAGCGATCGTGATCCGTCTGTCGCTCCCGGCGGGAGAAACGGTGTTCCGCGTCATAATGCCTCGTTTACGATACCTCGCGGCCGAACAAGCCCTGAGGCCTCAGCAGCAGGAGAACGATGATAATGGCAAGACCGACCGTTTGAGTAACCGCGCCGCTTGTGAACAAGGGCAATACGGCATCTATGGCGCCTACGATGAGCCCTCCGGCCAAAACGCCGACGATGCTCCCTATCCCTCCCAGGATGACCAGCTGAATGGCTTTGACCAGCATGTAGTCCCCCATGAAAGGACTCAACTCGAACACGGCGCCCATCAAACTCCCGGCCACTGCAGCCAGGCCGCAACCCATGGCGCAGGCCAGGGCGGATATCCGGTGGATCTCGATTCCCTGCAGGGCGGCTCCTTCAGGTTCTTGAGAAACGGCCAGCATCTGCTGACCCGTCTTTGTTTTGTGTATAAACGCGATCAGAGCCGCCAGCAGAAGAATTCCTATGATGAAGGTGATCAGCCTTTCGGCGCTCAGTGAAATGGCTCCGACCCTCAAAATCCCCGGAACAAAGGCCGGCAACGACCTTACATGAACGCCGACCAGAATGTTCACCGTGGTTTCGAGGACGAGAACAATGGCTATGGACATCACAATGGTTCGATTCATGTCCCCAAAGAACGGCCGGAAACAGAACTTCTCGAGGAGCAATCCGAATGCGCTCATGATGATGACGGAAATGAGCAAGGACAGCCATTGATTGAGACCGAACTCAGCGGCAAATTGATAGCATATGTAGCCCCCCACCATGTATATGGCGCCGTGGGCGAAATTGAGAGCGCCCATGATGCTGAGAAGCAGCGCGAAACCCAACGCCACCAGGATATACATGGAAGAGAGTACAAGCGCCCCTATGATGGCATTTACAGCGGTTTCCATCGGTTGAGCTCTGCTGAGGGATTTTTTTTGAATTTAACTGAGGAAGACTTTAAAAAGCCCGCCTCCGGCGGGACTCAGACTCCCTAAGCATGCCGCACCGCCTTCGCGGAGCGGCGCCCCCCACCTGAAAAGTTTTGAAAAAGGGTACGGGGGAACCCCGCCCGCGGCGGGGTTTCAAAAGTTTTCCCCCGTGTGATCAGACTTACCAGCCCGTTGAAAAGGCCGGGTTGTTACAGGCCGTTGAAAAACGATGAGATGCAAGGCGCGCAAATCCCGAGGAACAAGGCGTACATAGAGTACGTCGGCGTGACGAGGGATGAAGCGCAACGCCGCAGATCGCGTTTTTGAACCGCCTGTTACGGCGTAACCACATCGACCCACTTGACCTGGGTCACCTTCCCCTCGTCCAGAACCTGAATGGCGACGGGATGACATACGGTGTGCTTGAATCCGTAGGTCTTTTCTCCGCACATACGCCCGGGTCCGTAAACGGTGTCAATGGTATCCATGGTTTCCCATTTGGTCTTCACCACTTTGGGGTCGATGCTGTCGGCGGCTTCGATGGCCTGTGCGAGATGATAAAGCAGGTTGAATCCCCAATAGTGGTAGTAGAAAGCGTTGCCGTATTTCTTAACGAACCGGTCTCCGAGTTCTTTGATCATGGGCGGGTTGCCCGGGTCGTCATAAATAATGCCGTTGGTAATGAAATTGGTGGACGCCGCCTCGCCGGCAACCATTTTGACATCCGGGGCGGGATTGTGGAAGGAAACGATGGGTTTGGTGTAGCCGGCTTCACGAGCCGCCTTGAGGATGGAGCCCAGAGGTCCGGGCCACCCGTTGGTCATATGTATGGCGTCCGGATCGCGGGCGGTGGCCTTCGCCGCTATGGGCGTAAAGTCCACCGTGTCGTGCGTCCAGCCGATGACCTCACCCTTTACGGTGAGACCGCGCTCCTCGGCCAATTGTTTGACCACCTTGCCGAGATAGGGTATGGAGCCGTCATCCGGAATGATGAACACGACCGATTTCACCTCCGGGTGGGACTCGACCAGATAGGTCAGAGAGGCGATGGCCCCTTCCACGCTGGCATCCTGGCCCAGGAAGGTATAGGGCGTTTTGGGGCCGTATTCGGAAGGCATGGCGCAATTGTAGGCCAGGACACGCAGCACTTCGGCCGGCTCGGTCACCGTGCCGCCTGCTTCCACCATGTACGGCACCACGGTTCCAAGAATGAACTTCACCTTGTCGTCAAAGACCAGTTTGGTGGCCGCCGCCACGGTTCCCGTAGCGGTGCTTTTGGTGTCTTCGACCACGAGTTTGACCATGTACTTCTGGTTGTCGACCGTTATTCCACCTTTCTCGTTGACCCAGTCCTGCGCCACCTCCGCACCTTGGGCAATCAGGGTTTCCGCCGCGGAACCAAAGCCCGTCAACGCGGCAAGCACTCCGATCTCGAGGGTTTTGTCTTCGGCTGCGAAGGCGGGTGATGTGGTAAGGGACATCGAAAACGGTATGGCTCCCAATCCTAAGATCAGAAGAAAACTACCCAGCGTCGCTAACACATTCCTTGCTTTCATTCGAAGCCTCCTTAACTGAACGTTCGCGTCGGTCAAAGCAGATCCCAAAGCCCAAACGGTAATACCTAAACACCTGTTCGTGACGGACCCTGCAGGAGGATTGCAGCCGCACCGCCGCTCGATCCTTCGGTGCAACATGGGGAAACACCTCCTCGATCCCGGCATGACACAGATCGTGCACGATAAGTTCTTTGGACCGGTCTAAGGAGTGTACACATCCACCCATTTAACTTGAGTCACCTGACCGTCCTCGAGCACCTGGATGGCCACGGGGTGGCATACCGTATGCTTGATCCCGTACGTCTTTTCTCCGCACATGCGTCCGGTTCCGTACACCGTTTCGATGGTGTCCATCTCCTCCCATTGGGTTTTCACGACCTTCGGATCCAGACTCTGAGCTTTCTCGATGGCTTGCACCAGATGGTACAGTATGTTGACTCCGCAGAAGTGGTAGTAGAAGGCGTTCCCATATTTCTTCACAAACCGGGCTCCGAGCTCCTTGATCATGGGGGGGTTGCCTTCCGCGTCCCAGATAATGCCGTTCGTGATGAAATTCGTGGACGCTGCCTTTCCGGCGACCATCGTGACATCCGGGGCGGGGTTGTTGAAAGCCACGATGGGTTTGGTATATCCGGCCTCGCGAGCGGCCTTGAGAATGGAGCCCAAGGGTCCGGGCCACCCGTTGGTCATGTGTATGGCGTCCGCATCACGGGCGATGGCCTTTGCCGCTATAGGCGTAAAGTCCACCGTATCGTGGGTCCATCCGATGATACCCTTTACGGTAAGATCGCGTTCTTCAGCCAGCTTTTTGACCGTTTCGCCGAGAAAAGGGATGGAGCCGTCATCCGGAATGATGAACACGACCGATTTCACTTCCGGGTGCGACTCGACGAGATAGGACAGGGAGGCAATGGCGCCTTCCACGCTGGCGTTTTCTCCCACGAATGTGTAAGGGGTTTTGGGACCGTATTCGGAAGGCATGGCGCAATTGTAAGCAAGGACGCGTAAAACCTCGGCCGGTTCGGTCACCGTGCCTCCCGCTTCCACCATGTACGGCACCACCAGACCGACAATGAACTTCACCTTGTCGTCGTATACTAGCTTGGTGGCTGCCGCCACGGTCCCCGTGGCCGTACTCTTAGTGTCTTCGATGACCAGCTTGATCAGATACTTCTGGTTATTTACCGCTATTCCGCCCTGTTCGTTAAGCCAGTCCTTTGCCACCTCGGTTCCCTGCACGATCAGGGTTTCCGCCGCGGATCCGAAGCCGGTCAGAGCGCCAAGCACACCAATCTCGAGTGTTTTGGGTTCATCGCCCATTGCCGCGGGTGACGCTACAAGCGACATCGAAAACAGCGCCACTCCCAACATCGGGACCAGGAGAAAGCGTTGCAGCACCCTTAACAGGTTTGTTGCTTTCATTCGAGACCTCCCCAAGTAAGAGTCAGCATAGGTCGGAGCACCATCCAAGTCTTCTTAGTCTTCCCGATCACCTCCTTTGTTCGTTGGGATTCCTGTCTCAAGCAAAGAACCATCACCGACAAACCGGCAACGTTATCCGTCGTTACCCGAAATCCGCGGCAACTCCTTCGAAGCAAGTTCCGCATTCCTGCCTGCCGATATTTGAAAAATTCAAGGACATTCAAGGCGTAAATCGTTCCGGCACAGGCCAAAACAGTGTCAAACCGTGGTAAACCCGCCTGAACCGTTTTCTACCGGCTATTTTGAAAATACCGCTCGGATCGGATCCTTGCAAGCGAATTTTCGACGGGGGCCGAACCTGCCCCGGTACATTCCGGGTCGGTTCTATCGGGCGGTAAATCCGATTCCTGGGACCGCCTCCTAACCCGGAACCGTCACATAGCCTGATTTGCCGGTTTGCAGGGCGGCGCGAATCAGGCTAAGCGGCGGACGTTCCACCGTCCACCATGTAGACCCCTCCCGTGCAATAACGGCTTTCATCACTGGCGAGAAACAACATCAGGTAGGCCACATCTTCCGGAGTTCCGTAATGTCCAAGAGGCATCATTTGTTGAAACAATCCCTTGGCCTCGGACGGCGTTTCCGGCATGAGGCCCTTTTCCAGAGAACGCATCATGCGCGTTTCGATGGGCGCCGGGTTCACCGTATTCACTCGGATACCCGCCTCGGCGCATTCCATGGCCGCGGCGCGCATGATGCCGACGCAGGCGTGTTTGCTGGCGATGTAGGCTGAAACGAGCGGGGATCCCTTAATACCTGCAATCGACGAAGTAATGATAATACTGCCGCCGCCGGCCTTCATCATTACCGGTATCATATATTTCATCCCCAGCCAGACTCCGCGCACGTTGACAGCCATCACCCGATCGAAGACTTCCACCGGATATTCAGGGATCGGTTTCACTACGCCCTCTATGCCGGCGTTGTTTACGAACACGTCGACGCGACCATGGCGATCGAGAGCGCTTTGGATATACTGTTGAACTTGTATTGGATCCGTTACGTCCGCGAGGACAAGGCTGGCGGTATGGTTTCCGATGGTTCGAGCCGCGGCGTTCAAGGCGTCTCCATTGACGTCCACCAGCACGACCTTGCCGCCTTCTTTGGCAAAGAGCTGAGCGGCGGCCAGTCCTATGTCACCCGCAGCGCCGGTGATGACGGCTACTTTCTCGCTGAGCCTTCCCATAGTTCCCTCCCGGTATGATGGTGCGGTTATAACGTTCTTCGGAACAGACGAACAAGAGCACCCCATCCTTTCCGTAAGGACTGAGGTTGATTGAGGAATCTCGAAGGGGCGGTTAAACGGGTCGCCGTCACCCGTGTGTTCACGTGTGTCTCTGTTTGAGGATCCTTTCCAGGAACAACAGAAGAGTCGGTCTCTTCATCGAAACAGGGCCGCCCGATCTCAAAGGACACCCAAAGCATCCATCTCGACTCATAAATCGGAATTATGACTCAGGACGATGACGTCCACAATGGGGAATCCCTCCGTTTACCGGATGACGTTTCCCCGTTTTTGATGTAGGAAACCCTTGGAGGCGAAAAACACAAAACTCGTATCGGTCCAAAGAAAGAGGAGTTGATTTGCCTTCTTCTACGCGGAAGCTCTACGCATCCCGTAGCGGGTTTCCGATGTAACATACGGGCCTCGAACGGTTTCTTTACTGGACGAGAACCCAAGGATACGGTATATCGCTACTGTATCATACGACGAATCGCTATCGTCGCTCCCGCCGGTATCTCAAGTTCCTAACCTTCCCCGTGGAATCGGCGGTCCATCTTTCAAACGGCATTCCCGGGACGTGTCATGAGGCTAAGGATCTTTTGTTGGCCGGCCCTCCTCCTCGTGCTCGAGCTGTTTCCTCTTTCCCACCCTGCATATCCCATTGACAACAAGAGTGTATTGAGAATCTGCGATCTGGGCAATGACGCCCATGTAAGAATGGACCCCCACAGGGAGTTCGACGAGCGCAACGACAACATTCTCAATCAACTATTCGAGCATCTGCTGGAATTTGACATTGACGGCAACCCTTCTCCAAACCTGGCCCGGAGTTGGAGAAGATTGGATGAACTCACCGTTCAGTTCAAGCTTCATCCGAATATTTTTTTCCATAACGGCGAGGCGCTGGACGCGTACTCAGTGAAGTTCAGCCTGGAAAGGAACCTGTCACCGGAGCTGAATTCCCCCAGCGCTCACATGCTCGATTCCATCGACCGGGTCGAAATCATTGATGAATACACGTTTAATATCGTAACAAAGTATCCTGACGGGATTCTGTTCAACCGACTATCCCAATTCGGCTACATCGTTCCGCCCAAGTACTGCCGTACGGTAGGGCCGGAAGCATTCGAGAACCATCCCGTTGGCACGGGACCATTTAAATTCGCCGGGTGGGTGAAGGGCCGGCGACTCACTCTGGTCCGGAACGAGAACTACTGGCGCGACGGTCTGCCGAAGATCGGCAAGATCGTATTTATTTTTGCGGATACCCAAGAACGCGTAGATATGCTGATGGGCGGCGAAGTCGACCTGATCACCAGTTTTAAACCGCTGGATTTGGAAAAAATACGGAAAAACGGGTTCAAGACCATCAAGGAACCTTCGTTTACCATCATGGCCATCAATTTCAATTTGTTGAAACAGGGGCCGTTCCAGGACAGGCGCGTCCGTCAGGCGCTCAACTATGCGGTAAATGTAGATGAATTGATCGAAAACGTGCGGCAAGGCAACGGCATCCGGCGGGCCACCCTCGGAATGCCGGGTGAATTCGGCTACAATCCGTACATCAAACCGTACAGCTATGATTTTGAAAAAGCAAAGGAGCTGCTGTCCCAGGCCGGATATCCTGAAGGCTTTACGGCAAGCATGATGATCGATGATATCGACGGGGGAAAGGAAAGCGTTCTCGGGGAGGTGCTGAAACGACAATTAAAAAAGTTGAATATCGATCTGAAGATTGAAGGAGGAAACGGCGCTCTTCGCGTGGTCAATCCCAAGTACGATTCCTCGCTGCCGAAATTTGATCTCGATATCTTTGCCCGGAGCTGCCCGGATCCCTTGTCGCACATTATTTTTAATGAAGGCATGGTGTGGTACGCGTCGAATTCTCCCTGGAGTCTGATGAATCACACGGGCTTCGATGATGTGTACCATCGCATCATACGAACTGTGAATCTGAAGCAGCAAACCAAGCTGTGCCATCAATTGGAAAATATGATACGTGAGGAAGCGTTTTCGATTTTTACGTATCAAGAAATAAAGTTATACGCGATGCGGAAAAACGTGGAGTACAATCCCTACATAACCGGAATGATCTATTTAAAAGAAGCGACAATGTAAAATATATCATTAATAACAATACAATGACGGAGATTCAATAAAATGAGTCTAAAACTTAAGATCATTTCCGTCTGTTTCATTGTCATTCTGATTATTCCATCCTTTGCCATCATTGCAATAGAAAATTACAATACAGTGTTCCGACGGTATGAGGAAGTATACAGTAAATACTATCAGACCGTCAAGATGGCGCAAGAACTGACGTACCGAATCGTAGATCGACAGGCCAGCATTCGAGGTTTCCTGCTGACCGGAAAAACCAGATATCTGGTGGCCTACACTGAACACATCCTTCCGATCAAATCACTCATCAACAAGGGAAGGGAGCTGCAGCGGGAGGACGATCGATACCTGCAGGTGATCGACCGTTATGAAAAATTGGCCAACGAATGGGAGGACAAGATCGCTGAAGTCGAAAAAGAGATGCGCCAGGAGATGGACTACGGGGAAATCGATTTCGATGAGTATATTTCTTCGATATCCAATACCGACAGACACGGACGGCTGATTCTGAGAGGACTGAAAGCCGTAACGAACGAACTCATCGACATTGCGGAGAGCGACATGGCGGAGAAATCCGGATCGGCTCTGGAGGTAGCTGTTTCCACAAAGAAATCCCTCATGCTTCTCGCCCTCGTCAGTTTGCTGGTCAGCGTGCTCACCGGCTTTGTCTTATCGAACCACATTACTACCCCTCTGAAAGACGTGGTCCGCGCCGCGCATAAGATATCGAGAGGAGACATCTCTCATCGGATTCCCATAAAGCGGGGCGACGAACTGGGTGTACTCGGCAATGCCTTCAATCACATGGTGTCCAGGCTCGAAGAGAACATACAGGTGTTGAAAGAGTCCGAGGAGAAGTATTCGACCCTGGTGGAAAAGGCCAATGATGGTATTGTGATCATCCAGGACGGAAAGTATGTGTTTGTGAATCAAAAATTTGTAGATATCACCGGGTACGCCGCCCAGGAGCTTCAGGGCATCGATTACTTCGGAGTTCTTTCCTCGGACTGCGTGGACTACGTGAAGAACATCCATGAAAAGAGGATCAGAGGCGCCAAAGTGCCGTCCATATACGAAACCAAAGTGGCCTGTAAGAACGGAGAGGTCAGGGAAGTCGAGGTCAATGCCGGGTTGATCGTATATAAGAATAGAAACGCCGTTCTGGTGATCATAAGGGACATATCGGAGCGGCTCAGGTACGAACGGGACCTCATCGATCTTTCAGAGAAGCTGGTTCATGCCCAGGAGGAGGAGCGAAAACGAATTTCACAGGAATTGCACGACGAAGTCGGTCAGGCGCTCTCCGCCATCAACATCAACGTCGAAATGCTTGAAAGGACCGGGAACATCCTGTCCGATGCCTCGGCGAAGAGACTCCGCGACATACGAACCCTGGTTGAGAAGTCGATTGACGACATTCACCGCATCGCCTACGACTTGAGACCGCACCTGCTCGACGACTTCGGGCTGGTGTCCGCGCTTCGATGGTATACGGAAAGCTTCGAGGACCGGACCGGAATTCGCGTGAGGCTTCACCTCGAAGGGGAAGCGTCCAAACTGTCTCCCGACATCGAAACCCTGATTTATCGTGTCACCCAGGAGGCGCTGACCAACGTCTCGAAACACGCGGAGGCCACGAAAACGGACGTGTTGGTGGACTACCGGGGAAAAGGGATCAGCCTGACGATCGCGGACGACGGCAAGGGCTTCAATGCGGAAGATCGGCGCAGCCGGTACGCGAGTCGCGCGGGTGGAATGGGGCTGTTCGGAATTCGGGAGCGAGTAGCGGTCTATGGAGGCAGACTCGATGTGGAATCGAATTCCAATGGCGGCGGGACGAAGCTGCTCGTACAGGTCCCCCTGCGCCAAGAACCCTTTAAGGACTTCTTATGAATAAGCGCCGAATTGTGATCGCGGACGATCACACCATTGTCAGGGAGGGCATTCGTTCTCTTCTCGAGGCAAGGGAGGATTTCATCGTTGTCGGTGAAGCCTCCACGGGAAGGGAAGCCATCCGGGAAGTGGAAGAGCTGCATCCGGACATCGTCATCATGGACGTTTCCATGCCTGACCTGAACGGTCTGGAAGCGACCCGACAAATCAAGAAGCGCTTTCCCGACTGCAAAATCCTGGTCCTCACCATGTATGAAGACAAGGAATCCATTCGCCAGATGCTGCAATGCGGGGCGTCCGGCTATGTGGTGAAAAAGTCGGCGGTGAGCCAGCTGTTCGATGCCATAGAAGCCGTGCTCAAAGGAGAGGCTTTTTTCAGTCCCTCCATATCGAAGATCGTTCTGGAAGATTACATCAAAGAGCTGGACACCTCGGACCGTATTCTGTCGTCCAGGGAAATCGAGGTGTTGCAGCTTGTGGCGGAAGGCAGAACCAACAAGGAGATTGCCGATCTTCTGCACCTGAGCGTGAAAACCGTGGAAGGACACAAGGACAACATCAAGAAAAAACTCAACATCCGCGACACGGCCGGGATCGTGAAGTACGCCATAAGGGAAAAAATCATTCGTTTGGCTTGAGGCGGTCCATCCGCTCATTCGGGCAGGAATTTCGCCGGCAGTCCTTCCTGTCCTTCCAGCTTCAGGTCTCGCAGGACCATAAGGGTCACCGTGCCGTGAGCCAGCAGTCGGCCCCGTTGATCCTCGATTCTCGCGTCCGCCAGTCCCAATGTCCGGCCCATCTTGATGGTCTTTCCAAAGCCGATGAGACGTCCGTCCGATGCGGGCGCCAGATAATTTAATTTCATCTCGACCGTGGTCATGCCCATACCGGGTTCGATTTCGGTATACAACGCCCAGAAGCCGGCCGCATCGATCAGGGTCGAAAAGACGCCTCCGTGCACGTTGCCGAAAGGTTGCAGGTGCTTGTTTTGAACGTCAATCTCGATTAGCGACGCACCGAACGAGAGTTCCTTGATTTCCATGGATTGCAGGGAGAAGTACGGACAGGCATTGACCTGGTCCTGAATTAAGCTTGTCCACTGGGGATTCAGTTTTTTCATCTTCAGCTCCAAAATGCAGAGTTCTTGAACTTCGTTGGGAACGTCTTTGCGCCAACATTCTCCTCCGAACGGCGACGCAGTGTATCACAAGCGGACCCGGTTTTTCCACCATGACGATGGGTCCAATGGATGAAAGGGCGCGGTCGGGCAACAGGTCGCCTAGCAGACTTAACAGCCCGTTGAAAAAGACGGGTTGTTACAGGCCGTTGAAAAACGATGAGATGCAAGGCGCGCAAATCTCGAGGAATGAGGCGTACATAGAGTACGTCGCAGTGACGAGGGATGAAGCGCAACGCCGCAGATCGCGTTTTTCAACAGCCTGTTAAGGGTTTTGACACTCGGTTCGAGACAGCCGGGTCCATCCCATCGGCTCAGCCGTTCCGCCATGGGCCGTGCGGCACTGGTGAGAACATACTAGGGGGCTGAGGGGAATTTTTTGACGCTTCCCTCGGCTATCAACACTATCGGTTTCCGGAGGCCATGGTTTCCGCCTCGGGCAATGCGCGCAGGCGCAGCATGCTCAAAACGCCGAACACGGGTCCGGGCGTCAAAAAAACGAAGGCCCATTCCCATCCGATTCGTTCCACCAGCAGCGGAATCAGACGAATGGAAATCAACGTCAACAGGAATCCGAGGCTGGTCTGCACGCTCAGAGCAGTGCCCACGTATCGGGGATCGCCAAGTTCGCTCACGGCCGTACTGAACTGAGCGCTGTCGGCCACCACGGCGAACCCCCAGACCAGGCATATGCCGGTCAATATTAGGGGCGAGCCGAAAAACAGCCCCACAATCAGGGCCGCGCTTCCGCTGAGTGCAAGACTGGCCATGGATGTCATGGTGCGCCCCAGCCGGTCGCTCAGTATACCCGTAACGGCACTGCCGACTCCGCCGACCGCAAAAACGGCGAAAGCGGCCACCCTGGCCCCGGCTTCGGTCCATCCGGCCTGGTGATAGCTCAAGGTCCTGAAGCGATGTACCGTTCGGAGATCCATGCGGAGCACACGGCGCAGACAGAAGACGCCAGCAGCAGGAGGCGCCAGGAAGTGAACGCGAAGCGCCCGCCAAGGTCAGGCGCGGCATGCATCAGATGGGGTATGCCCGAGCCTACGGTTATGGCCCCGATGAGCAGGCCGATCCCCAGGCCACGGTCCTGCTTGCACCAGCTTGCCACCAGCTTCATGCCGGGAGGATACACGCCGGCGAGGGCCGCGCCTGTGAGAAAGCGTAGGACCAACGCCGGCTCGGGACGGTCTACTCCCAGCGCGATCGCTGCATTGAAAACAGCACCCAAAAGCGCGCTAAGGCTGATCAGGCGGGGTACGTCGATGCGATCGGCCAGATTCAGGGCCGCGCTCACAAGCGCCCCCGCGGCAAATCCGATCTGCACAGCCATGGTCATCCAGGCGGCCTGTCCCCCCGTCAGCCCCCACTCTCGAGTCAGTTGGGGAACGACGGCCGTACCCGAAAACCAGAGGGATACAGCCAGCATCTCGGCCAGCAGCAACAGCCCTAAATTGCTCCATTTGCGGTTCATTCGTCCGCTCTTATGGTCGATTCCTTCCAAGCCGCGCTTGTCCCCATGGCTGAACGTCGGGAGTCCGCCGTCGGATTGACTACCCTGCTAATGCTTTATCGTAGCACGTTCTGCAGAGTTTGCGGCCCTCCGCATTCACCAGTTTGGAGGCCATGGTCGGCTCACCGCACCCGTCACAGATGACGGAGGGCTCGATGCGAGCCTTGGAAGGTAATGGAACTTCGACGGCCTCCATGTTCAGCAGCTTTTCCAAAGGCATGGAAAGGATTTCATGGATGGCCTGTTGTCGGGAATCGTTAAACTCCTTCAGCTCTTTCTCGGAGGCCGTCTCGTTCCTGACTTTGTCCATCAGCTCCCAGTGCCGGTCACCACGGTGGGGCACGCCGGGCTTCAGAGCGGCCCGGACGCCTTTTCCCGCTTTTCGGCCCAACAAGGTGAAGGCCTGCTTGCCGACGTCTTCGTAGATCAGATTGCCTTTACCGAACGTGCATCCGGTCAGGACCTGAATGGCGTCCACGCCGCAGGCATCGGTCTCGACAATGGCCACCAATTCCTCGTCCATGGAACGGTGCTCCTCGAGCCAATCCAGGCCGGCCTTGGCGACCCGGTAACCGATCGCCAGGCCCGGGCAGACGTGGCCATGGAAGTCGGCGCATTTCTTGAAATCTTCACTCGATAGAATATGTTCGGCTTTCATGTGACTTACCTCTCTTTCTAATTCGTTCGGACAGGTTTATATCCTGTCCCTGTGCAGAGAAGCAAAGACCGAAACGTCGGGTGCGGTTCGAAACCCCACACGCTTAGCCGCTGCGCCATGCGTTGCAGAGAACGCACGCGAGCCGGCGAACGGCTGTCACTGAGCCCCCACCAGCCTGATCACCGTCCAGGTCTGCTGCCCGCCGTCCGCGGAGCGACGTGTGATCGTTCCCCCGGCATGGTCGGTAAAGGAGAACTCCACCGACGCCGCCTGCGGTGTGAACATATCATAACCCTGGAACAGGGATGATGTAACCTCCGAACCTTGGAAAATCTCGCACGAAAAGCCGTCCGGGCTTCTCAGAAGCAGGGCGCTGCCGTTGTCATAACTCTGGTAGCAGAAATTCTGGATCGGTTGGGACGTGCTTTTCCAGATGCCGTCCGCATCGGCTTTTGTTTGAGCTTTAGACTCCAGGTTCATGGCGTGGGTCTCCTGGAATCCGGTGTTCCCTTCGGTGAACGTATACGTAGCGTTGCCGGACGAGGTGAAGGTCATCCGGAGATGATAAGAGTTTCCGCTTGCCGCGATGTCGTCCCCCTCATAGAGGCCGTCTTCCAATCGGCTGATGCGAAATGGAATGAGTTTCCACCCATCCGAGATCCTCAGACAGAGGAAGTCGCTCTCCGTGTACTTCTGAACAATCAAGACATCTTCATTGGAGCTGCGCCAGATTCCATCCACAGCCTGTTTCCTGCTTAATGACGTGATGGAGCCTCTTGGCGTCAGGTCTCGTCCCGCAAGCGCCGGATGATCCGGTCCGTAACGGTAGGCTCTGAACGCCGTATTGAACATGGGGGCGTTATCGACGATCTCGGCCAAAACCTCGTAAAGGGTGACCGGATTGATATATTCCCATACAATGTCGCCTTGGGGAGTGACTTCGAACATATGCCCCTCCGTCGAGGCGCAAATCAGCGTGTTCCCGTTGGGAAGCCGCTGGCAGCCGGAAGCGATGTGACTGAAAAAACTCTGGTTGCTCTTGGCATGATAGATCCAGACGATCTGATTGGACATTTGTTTGGGCTGCTTATGAGTATCCCTGCTGTTCGTTGTCCACGTATAGTAACCGGCGTCGGGCGGGTTCACATAATTTCCCGTGTCTTTTAGGTCCGCGTCCAGAAACCCGTTGATTTCGAAGATGTAGGATTGAGGAGTCCTTTCAAAGAGGTACTGTCCGTTGTTAAAAACCAGGAAATGTCCCTCCCCCGGCAGGCCCGGCCTGATCCATTGAACACTGTGTGACCCTCCGATCTGCTTGTGACCCGTGGTCGAAGCCGTCCAATCTTCGAGTATGGAAGGCGGCGAGCCCTGCCGGTATCGAGCCGGATCCCCAAATCGATACAGGAAATCCCCGTCGGGCCCGGCGGCCAGGGCAATGCTCCCCGCCGCGTTGCCCGGAATGAACGTGTTTCCGTGGTCGATCACATAGAATTCGCCCTGCACGGAATTGATCACAATCTGGTCCGACGCACCGTTATGATCCATCGCATTGCAGTGCAGCCAGTCCCTTTTCAACCATCGTCCGGGAAGATTGATGTTAATTCTTCCCGGATAGTCCGCCATACTCTTGCCGGCGCCTACGTAATTCGCCTTGCTCGGATCGACGTCCTGAACCACATGATCGAAGAACCACCATTCCCACACGATATTACCCTGCATATCCACTTCAACAACGGCGTCCATCTGGGAGCCGTCGTAAGGGCCGTGAGCCGGGTCGCATCCCGCCGCGATGGCTTCGTCGTGGGTTATGGATTTGTTGGCGATGTACAGCGTGGTATAGGCATTGAGTTTCGTATTGAAAATGCGAATGAAATCGTGATGGGGATCGTACTCTTCGCGCCGCTCCCAATACTCCCAGATAAGGTTTCCCTCCCAATCCAGCTCCTGGAAACCTTTCAGCCCAAGCGTCTCGTCGGTGACGGCGGACAAAAGGTGACCGTTCTCCAACAGCCGGGGATTGATTCCTATGGGCCATTGATTGACCAGGCTTCCCGACATATCGATGAGGAACGTTCGTCCGGCGGATGCAAACAACGTATATCCGTTGTAGGCTCTTGCTTCGTCCCAATGAAGCAACTCCGTCGGCCCTCGCAATGCTTCATAGCCATGAACAACGTCCGTCGTCATGGTCCAGCACAGACACAACGCCGCGATCGTGAAGAGCTTTTTCATAGATATTCTCCTTAACGCTAGTGCGATCCTGCCCAAAAACGTCCGATCGATCAGGAAGCCCTTGCCGTATGCGCCGCTATCTCATCCACTATCGTATCCCATAGCGCGGGATAAGAAATGCCGTGGCCCAGGCCTTGAATCACGAACAGTTTGGCGCCGTTTATGGCGGCAGCCGTGGCTTTGCCGTGCTCGAGGGGCGCCAGAGGATCGGCCGCCCCGTGAATCACCAACGTAGGGGCGCTCACCGAGCCGAGTTGCTGCGTGCGATTTCCAGAAGCGTATATGGCCGTCAATTGGCGGGCAAAGCCGACCGGGTAGAAAGACCGGTCGTAGGACAGTTCCGCCGCATGGCGTTCCACGTTTGCGTCAAACAATGGCGACCCACCGGAAAAGGCTCGCATGACGCCCACCATGTGCTCGATGTTGCCGGTTCGATCCTGCGGCGGCGGGCTCATCATGGCCCGTATGGCCTCGGGGGACGGAGGAGGCAGCGTGGGATCGCCCGTGCCGCATTCCATGGAAATGAGGCTCCGGACCCGTTCCGGGTGAGTGCCGGCCATGGTCTGTACGATCATCCCGCCCATGGACAGGCCGCAGACGTGGGCCCTCTCGATCCCCAGGGCGTCCATCAATCCAATAGCGTCCAAGGCCATGTCGGACAGGGTGTAAGGCGCATTCACCGGCCGGCCGTTCCTGTATTGGCCCAGGGCGGCCATAACCCTGGGCAGACCGGCATCCTCCATTTTCGTGGAAAGTCCTACGTCGCGGTTGTCAAAACGAATGACAAAATGACCTCTCGCGACCAGCTTTTCACAGAATTCAACGGGCCAAGCCACCAATTGGCCGGCAAGCCCCATGATGAGCAGCAACGGACGCGCGCCGCCGTAGCCGAAGGTGTCGAATTCGATCTCGATCCCGTTTGCCTTCACTCGCGCCACGCTACTTCTCCTCGCCGATTCGCACAGATTTCCTTTTCTACCACCATAACCCGGTTCCTTTGATGCTTTTTCCGGTGATTCCGTTCCGAAATACGGAGCAGAAGCGAGGCTTGGGTTAGCGAGCGTAACCCGACCGATGCGCTATAGGTCTCTCTGATGGAACAAACCGGTGTACCTCCCGGTTTTCATGTTTACCACGAGTATGCCTGAAACCGCGCATCTATGGAAGGGTTTATGAAGATTTGGGCCGGACGGATCTTTCGGAGAGAAGTGGGAGCTTCTCGCGGTCAGTCGATCTCTTTGCCCACCCACCGAACCCTGCCGAGCACGTAATAGGTCACGCCTTTATCTCCCTCCAGTTCGATTTCGAAGGGCTGGAAGGACGGGTTGTCGGACATGGAAATCAGGGACGGACGTCCCGGCTTCTCGTTGAGCACCAGCCGTTTCACGGACACTCCCCCATCCGGCTGCCGGACGAGGTATATTTTCCCGGGTCGAATCTGGGACCGTTCGTTTTCACTGGTGTCCACCAGAATCGTTTCATTGGGGTTGATGGTGGGGATCATGGAATCGCCCCGCACCCGGACCAGACAGAGGGCTTTCTGCCGCTGGGGGTCCTTGCCCACCAGTTTCTGAATCCACCATTGCTGAAAGGGGTACTCGTCGGAGATCTCCTCGCACAGCAACTCCCCCTCAGGACCGGCCGTAACCCGGGATTCCATGAGCGGGACAAAGAAGAACCGGTCGTCGCCCTTGGGTCCTTCCTCGTACATGGAGCCTTTTCCGGTCAGCATCCATCCGGGACGGACATGGAAAATGGTATTCAAACGTAATAAGGTCGTGGTTTTAGGTACACGTTTGCCTATAATGTAGTTGTTAAATGTAGACTTCTCGATACCGATGCGGTCGGCGAACTCCTGTTGGGTCAACCCGGATCCTTTCCAGGCCATCCGAAGCCTGTCTCCTATGGAACTAAGGCTTTCATCGGTAAAATCCCCGGACAGGACATCGGGGCTCCGCCCGCGAGGGTCGGACTGTTCCGGCGCCGGACGACGGTCCATATAGGCTCCGTTTGTCTGTGTGTTCATCGGTTAGTCCACGAAAAACCACTTTATCCGTTGACGAACATCCACTAATCTGGCATAATGGATTCCAACGTATACCTAATGCTACCACGTTCGTAGCTTAGACGTCAACTCTTTGTTCTTAGAAAAAACACAGCCCTATCGTTCCAAGGAGGTGACCCCCATGCCCCGTAACAAACCGGCTCCGGCCGTCCTCATTCGTGATCTGAGCGAAGCGAATCAGGTACTGAAAGAGATGTGTCGTTTGCAGACCGGGCTCGAGGAGATCGACCGGGAGGTTCGCGATCGCATCGACGCACTCAAGTCCGACGCCCTAACCAAAGCCACCCCATTGAGACAGCGATTGCAGGAACTCGAAGCCGGTCTCAACCTGTTCGCCGCCTGCGAACGTGAACGTCTCTTCCGCGAACGGCGCACCGTACAGCTCGTTTTCGGAGCGTTCGGCTGGAGGAGATCCATCCGGATCAACCCGCAGCCCAAGTGGACCTGGGCGAAAGTGCTCGACCGCGTCAGAAGCTTGGGTCTCGTCGAGGCCGTGCGCGTTCGGGAGGATTTAGACCGCGAAGCCCTGCATCGTTGGAGCGATGAGAAACTGATGGAAGTGGGAGCCGGAAGGATGGAACTCGAAACCTTCTGGTATGAACTGAGCCGGGATTCCGTTTCGGACAAACTGGCCCTGTCGGCCTGATCCGGGAAGAAGGACCGCGAGCGGCTTCCATGCCCCGGCTTGGGAGCGTTCAGGACCGCATCGGAAAAGAGGAAGCCCGAAAATGAAAGCAACGGCTGATCTTGAATGGATGCTGTGTGAGCGGATGAAGTGCCGGCTCAGGAAGAGCGTGTGCCTGATCCGCCAGACCCTGAAAGACTGGAAGGGATTGCCTCGGCACCTTGAGTGCGTCGACTGTCCCCAGGGCCTGAAAAATCGAAGCGCCGCAGCGATGAAGGAAGCTCTTGGGCAAGTATGTTCGCTCGACCAAGGGCCCTCGATCCGGACGAGGGATCGGGGATCTCGGCGACAAAATCAATCCGGAGGAAGGACGATGAACGAGACGCAACAGCTTTGTTCCCAGTGCGGAGCACAACCGGCCATGGTCCGGGAAAACGGTCAGGTTATCAACGGGAAATGCAGTGAATGCATGGGGCGGCTTCTCCGCGCCCGGAAAGCATCGAGGCGCGCCTCCACCGTACGATTGGACTTTTCGGGGGAACCGGACCTGCTGGAACGGATCCGCCGGATTGCGGATCGCGAATACCGAACGATCGAGGCCCAACTCCTGTATACCGTGAAAAAGGGTCTCCAGGACATGGAACGGCCGTGAAGCGGTGCCGGATCCGGTCTTCGATGTAGACGGAACCCAAGATTGTCGGTCTTTACCAGTTCGAAAAACGGGGAAAGGAACCAGGTGAAATAGGTGGAACTAAACGACCCTTTTCAGCTCGTGGTGGATCTTCAGTTACAGTCCGTCAGCGGACTCATCGAGACGGAACTATCCCGCCACGGCGTTCGCGGGAAATCTCGAGAAAGCGGGACACGCACTCATGCGCAGACCATGACCGTACGCAAGACGCAGGACACGTATCGCCGCCGGGAAAACCTGGAAAATGCGTTGATCTGGGCTTACGACCTGAAATACCATCGAAACGGAGGACTGTTGGACGGGAAGGTCGAGGAAATGTTTCGCATCGGCTATACGGAGCGTCAGATATCGAGTTTGCTGGGCGTCGGCAAGGGAACGGTGTGGCGGGTCAAGAAGCGGCTGAAAATCAAGCGAGGACTGCCCGGAAAAAGGACGAGAGGTATTCAACATGGTTAAGCGACCCTACACAGGTGAAGCGGCGCGCGGTTCCATGAGCCTCGATACGCTCACGCGCTGGTGTATGAAGGACAACGATTCGGAGACGGAGGCCCGGGCCCGGGCCGTCCGGATCCGAAGGGCCCTGAATACGCTCGATGTCGGGGAACGCCGCCAACACCGAAGACAGGTCCGGCTCCAACAGCTCTGGCGGGAGATCGGAGGTTCGGTTGCCGTGTGAGCGGCGCGGTAGTATATTCACTCCCAACGGTTCATTAAATCTTTTGCCTCTACCATGTCGGGGAAAGCGCGTTTCGTATGATCGCCATCGACGGCTCGACCTATTCCGGAAGCGGAACCATCCTGCGTTACGGGGTGGCCCTCTCTTCACTGACGGGGGAACCTCTGCGCGTATTCAACATCCGGGCTCGAAGGGACAAACCCGGTCTCCGCCCCCAGCACCTTCAGGCCGTACGCGCCTGCGCCCGGCTGTCGAACGGACAATTGCAGGGGGACGAAGTGGGGTCCCGCGAGATCGTCTACCATCCGGGCCGGACGATTTCAGGCGGATCCTTCGACTGGGACATCGGCACGGCCGGGTCCGCCACCATGCTATCATTTACCCTGATTCCTCTTGCGCTTTTTGCAGAGAAGACGTGCCGGTTCACGATTACGGGAGGCCTGTTCCAGGATTTCGCGCCTACGTGTTTCCATATGCAGCATGCGCTCATACCCCTGGTGCGGCGAATGGGGGGCGAGATTGGTCTGACCATGCTTCGCCCGGGGTACGTGCCCAAAGGGCAGGGCAAGATTCAGCTCGACGTTCGCCCGGTGACGAGTACACTCGATCCGCTTCGGCTGACCCAGCCGGGAACGTTCAACCGTGTCGAGGGCATGGCCCTGTCCTCGCATCTCGCATCGCAGCGGGTAAGCGAGCGCATGGCGGAAAAGTGTGTCGCTCTGCTCGATCGGGCAGGACTTGTGGGTGCGATCCAAACGATGGACGACGATTCGGCCGTGCAAAGAGGCGCGGCCTTGTGTTTATGGGCGGAGAGCGATACCGGCGCGCTGATAGGCGCCGATCAGGCGGGTAAACGGGGAAGGAGATCCGAATCCATTGCCGGGAATGTGGTCCGGAACCTGTTGGAAGATATCCGGTCCGGTGGCGCGGTGGACAGGCACCTGGCGGACCAGCTCATACTCTTTGCGGCTTTGGCGGAAGGCGCGTCTGCAATCGGCATCCCCGCGGTCACGGACCATGTGGAATCCAATCGCTGGCTGGTCGAACGCATCCTGGGCGCCCGGACGGACCTCAAGGACCATCTGCTCGAGATCGAGGGCGTGGGCCTTCGGCCCGGCGGGTCAGGGAGATGAACTTGGAACACGAAAGCCTTTCGTCTCATTCCGATCAGGAGGCGGCGGAGCTTCTGGTCGATTTTCTTTGGCTGTTTCGCGGGAAGCCGCTTCCCGGTCCGGTGCTGGATCTGGCCTGCGGGGACTGCCGGAACGGCATCGAGGCGGCCCGCCTGGGACACGCCGTGCATTGCTGCGATGTCTCGAGGGAGGCGTTGTCCAGGGCTGAATCGCTTGCTCGAACCTACGGCGTTTCCATTGAAATTCACCAGGTCGATTTGGAACAGGGAGACCCTCCGATTCCGGCCGAGGAGACCTACGGAGCCGTATTGGTGTTTAGATACCTATATCGTCCTCTGTTTCCCTGCATCCGAAAGGCGCTGAAGCCCGGCGGCGTGCTGATCTACGAGACCTTCACCGTGGACCAGGCCCGCTTCGGCAAACCGCGCAATCCCGATTTCCTGCTGAAACCAGGTGAACTCCGAGACGCGTTCCGGGACTGGGAAGTGCTGCACTATTTCGAAGGCATCAAGAGCAACCCCGACCGGGCCGTGGCCCAGTTGGTGTGCCGGAAACCGGATGCATAGACTCATTCCACCCTCAGCCCGGCTTTAACGGCGTGAGTAGGTCTTATATTCTGCAATTCAAGATGAACGTAGCGTCATAAATCAGGTAGGCTTTTAGGAGCGGGCAGCAGGGTGGGAATGCGCTTGGGCGGCAAAGTCTTGCACGATCCCGAAGGCCCCCATCATTACCATGTTGTGGCCAGAATAAATCATCGGCTCGAAAAGAGAGATCACGGGTCCGAATGAAAAGCAGGTACGTGGCTTTTTACGTGGAGATAACTTTTTCTTTGCCTACCTATCGATCCGGTAATGAAGGTCCCTATCATCTTGACAGCTCTTAGGCAGAATGACAACATAGACAAAGGTCCAGTTCGAAGCTCAGGATTTGATTGACTTATCATCCCTTTGATATACGTTGCCCTTTTTGCGCCACAGGCTAGTTACGGAAGGCGAAGCGGTTTTTGTTGGCCTTGTTGGCTTTGACGGTGCACTCTAAGTAGTAGGGGAGAAACTTCCATGACTATAAGTTCTAATTTTCTGGCCCTACATTGGGTAAACGTTGTTATTCTTGCTGAATTCCATAATCCTTCTATACTGAATCCGGATTTTTTGAAGGGGAAAAAGGTCGTTCCTCAGGACTGGCAAGTTGCAGAAAATCTAATTACTCCTGCATTTGCGAGCGTGAAGTTTGTCGCCGGAGTATCGTTTTTTGTAGACCGGGAACGACTTGAAATAAAACAAGAATGCGGCGGTGATTTTTTGGAGAATTATTACATTTACGATTTGGCTTCAAAATATGTTAAGCTGCTTCCTTATGTACGTTACACTACCATGGGGCTTAATTGGCAAGTTTCTATAGAGAAAGAGGAACCAGAGAAATATATTACTAATACATTTGTAAACTGCAAACCTTTTAGAGATAGTAGATTAGATATTTTAAGTTCATCAGTCAATATTTCGTTTGAAGTAAGAAATACACTATGCAATTTGAATCTTGTTCCTGGTCGAGCCAAAGTGGCAAGTAGAGAATACTCTGCCGTTATAGCTAACGTCAATTTCCATCATAAGGGACCCTTTTCGCATCAAGAGATCAACAGAAGAGTGAAACAATGGAGAGCAAGAGAAGATTATATACGGAAGATGTTGCCAAAATTGCTCACAGAGGTCTAATTGAATGGCTAATTTAGATAAGAAGAATACTGCCTATGACGATGCCCAGGAAAATGAGCGGCGCTTTCGGGCCTTTTTTAATAGCGATGTAGACACCATAGAAAGACATGCTCGCTCGCTCAGTGGATCTATTCAAGAGTCCGGGATCCTGGAGATCGCAACTGCGGGGTCTGCGTATGGACAAAGCCCGAGCCTTGACATTGCAAGTGCATGGTCTGTGTATGAAGATTATGCACAAAGCGCAAATTTGGGTGTATGCCAAACTCCGGCAACACATTATGCTTCCTGGACTACAACATCCGAAGTTCTTCCATTGATAAAAGAGCGGATAGAACAGACGGTTTTGGCAGTTAGGCATTTGGCGATAAAATTCGAAGGAAGAGACCAATTGACAAATTTTAATAGTAATCTTATGATTCACGATGTCTTCAAGTGTTTAGAAGGAGTACATACAGAAGGAGAAATTATAGCAATAGCAAGAATTGGAGATTTTGAAGCTACAGCTGATCGTCTTTGTGAATTTATATCAGACAAAGAGCCCGTCAATCTTCTCTCAGTTAAACAACTGCTACGATTTCTTTCAGGACATCGCGAGTTAAGAGAACCAGCAATAACTTTAACAAATGATGGAAACGTAAAAGCCATATGGCAGAAATCAAATAGTGAGATTTTTTGGATCCAGTTTTCCGAGAGTGATGATGTCCGTTATCTTGCTTTCGTTCCAAATAAAGAACGGTCTGACGGAATTGAGCGCACTGCTGGATGGTCGACTCTTTCTTCTGTTTGCAATAGAGCAATAGAACTCCGGGCGATAGAATGGATGACCGATGACAGTTCGGATGATTCCCGATGAGCACCATGTTTCACGACACGTGAAGAATAGCCATACCTTCAAAACTCTCACAGGAGAACGTCGTGTGGAGGCTGAGGCTTTTGTGCCGAGACCTGGGGAAGAATTCCTTTCTGTTGATTGGGTCGAATATTTTGAAGGGACGCCAAGGGAGCAGCTTAATCAAATCTGCAAGGTCTTACTGGAAATAAGGAAATATGACGTCAAGCGTGACTCCGCATTTGCCGTAGTTAACTGTCTGAAGATAAGGAATGTCGGAAATTCAAACGGCCATGACCTCTCTGTGATGACATTAGGTGAGCAAGAAGATCCGTCACATAGCGGCGTTTACGGATTGCCTGGCAACCCGGAGAGTGACATTATTCATCAAGAAATCGCTAACTGTGCCAGTGTTGAAAGCGCGTATGATTGACCAATCTCCTCCCGCCCCTCATATAGGCTTTCGGCGAATTGTCCCGGCCATCCGCATAGCTCTCTGCCCGAACATAATCGGACTCCGTGTGCAGGGCCTGACATCGCAATTCCAAGCAGAGAGGCCTCATCCCGATCCTGTCCCTGGGAGAGAAGAAGTTTGCGTCCGGACGACTGCGCGGTCTGATAGGGGCTCCGGTATCTGTTCATCGTTCATTTCGGCATCGTGAGCAGGACATCCACCACCCGTTCCAGGTGGTTCAAGGTGCTGCATTCTCTCGCCGGCCGGCAGAAGGGCAGGTACCGCTTCATTTCCGAATCTCCCGTGCCCCAGAACGACGGGGGCTCGGGGTTCAGCCAGAGCACGCGTCTGCACCGCCGGTGGATCCGCTTCAGTACGCCCGTTCCGGGATCGCCGAAATTGCTTCGGGCGTCGCCCAGCACGAGCACCGTGGTCTTCTTGGTAACGGTGTCGATCCAGCCGTCCTCGAAATCCCTCAGGGCCTGGCCGTAGTCCGTTCTGCCGAACATGACGGGAACTCCGACTCCCCGAAGCAACCGGTCGAGGGCCTCTTCCACCCCATATTCCTCGAAGATCGGACTTGCTTCCGCAAGGTTGGAACAGAATACAAAGGTGCGGATGCGGGCCACGGCCTCGTTCAGGCTGTAGAGAAACAGGAGCATGAATCGGGCGACCGCTTCCACCGAACGGCTCAGATCGCAAATGGCCACGATGTCCGGACGTTCGATTCTCTTGGTTTTCCATCGGAGATCGAACAAAGGGCCCTGGTACACGGTGTTATCCCGGAGCGTCTTTCTGAAGTCCAGCCGGCCTTTCTTGGCTTTCTTGCGTCGCCTCGAGTGCCGGTCCTGCAGGCGCTTGACCATCCTCCGGATGATCGCCTGCATCCGCTGAAAGTCTCTGCGTTCGACGTTGGACAGTCTGATCTCTTTCAGGTAGTTTTCGATGAGCTCGTCGGAAACGGATCGGGCGAACAGATCGTACTGCTTTTCGACAAAATCCCGGACGTTTTCGAACAGCATCTGCCGGGCGTTCTCGAGGGCGGCTCCTTTCTCGTTCGAACCGGGCCGGTCACTTTTTTTCAATCTCCGGATATCCTGTTCCAGCTGCTCCAGCCCCATCCCATTCAGTATTTTTCGTACATAGAAGCTTTTTTGAGTAAAGAAGCGAATGGCGGTCAAGTCGATGCTCCGGGACGCATTCATCATGGATACGGACAGGCCGGGCAGGTCTCCGGAGAGGAGCATCCGGGTCAATGGGGCGTCTTCTTCCCGGAGTTCCAGGTCGTCGTTGTCGGGGAAGACCCAGTCCGATTGCGAGAAATCGTCCCTGGTGAAGAAGCGGGAAAAGCAGGACAGGAACGTCTCTTTTTCGGCTAGGGATTTGGCAAGCGCGGCCGCCAGGGCGTCTTTCAAGCGTTCACGATTCCCGTAGCCGACCAGCTCGGCCGTACGGAAGGCGTCCAGGGTCTCCGATACGGACACCCGGACCCCGGATCGGCGCAACGCCGTAATAAATTCGATCAGGGTCCTTTCCATCCGTTCATACCGGGAATTCCCGCGTCGATTTGAGCGTCAACTCCGGGATTCGGGCTGTCACGACTTCAACGTCCTGTTCGAATTTCAGAAACACGTTCAACGTTTCCTGAACGAGGTCGGGCGTCAGGACCTCCGCATGGAGTAACAGCAGCACACGCGCCCAATCGATGGTCTCACTCACGGAGGGCGCCTTTTTCAGGTCGAGATTTCGGACCTGGTGGATGAAAGATACGAGTTGGGACCGGAGCAGCTCCGGCACGGCCGGAACCTTCATGCGAACAATGGCCCGTTCGATCTTGGGATCCGGGAAAGGAATGTACAGATGAAGACAGCGACGTTTAAGGGCTTCGCTCATTTCGCGCGTGTTGTTGCTGGTAAGAAAAACGAAGGGCGTCGAGGCGGCTTTCAACGTGCCGATTTCGGGTATCGAGACCTGGAAGTCGGACAGAATCTCCAAAAGGAAGGCCTCGAATTCCGGATCGGACTTATCCACCTCGTCGATGAGCAGGACCGCACCGCCCTTTTCCTGAAGGGCTTTCAGCAGCGGGCGGGGTTCGAGGAAGTTGATCGAGAAGAAAACGTCGTCGTATTGATGCAGCCGATCCATGGCTGCTTCCAGACCATCGACCCCTTTGACGAGGTCGTTCATCCGATCCCGGAGTATCTGCGTATAGAGCAGCTGTTTCCCGTACTTCCATTCATAAAGCGCTTTGGATTCGTCCAGACCTTCGTAGCATTGGAGCCGAATCAGGGGAACGCCGAGGTACGCGGCCATGACGTTGGCGAGTTCCGTCTTTCCCACTCCGGCGGGTCCTTCGACCAGGATGGGTTTGTTGAGATGACATCCTACGTACAACGTGGTGGCGATGGCTCGGCCGCAGACGTAGCCGGCGGCCTCGAATCCCCGTTGGACCTGGTCGATCGACAAGAAACGATCACGATAGGGGTTGGCATTCGATTCCATGTCTGTGTGCCGGCTCGGCGCGTCCTATCTCCTGAATTCCTCTTTGGTCAGGTGGTATATTTTCATTTTGGTATACAGCGTTTTTTCGTCGATGCCCGCGCGAAGGGCGGTCTTCTGAATGTTCCCGGATGTTTCGGCCAAGACGTCTTTCAAATACCGGGCCTCTATCTTACCGACCATCTCGTCTTTGACCGATTTGAGCGGTTTGGACGTGTCCAATCTTTCCGGACTCGGCAACTCCGTTTTCGATATGGGGAGATCCACATTCGTAATCCGTGGACTTTTTGAAAGAATAACCGCGCGTTCGATGACATTCTCCAATTCGCGTACATTGCCGGGCCAGGAGTGCGACAGAATCTGTTGAACGGCGTCCTCGCTCAGGGACTGGGCCGGCCTGTCGAAGCGCTCCGCGTACTTTCGAAGGAAGTGGCGGGCCAGCGGCGGAATGTCTTCTTTCCGCTCCCTCAGAGGAGGCAGCCGCAGGGGAATGACGTTCAGACGGTAGAAGAGGTCCATTCGGAATCGTTCTTCCTCGATGTCCTGTTCGAGATTACGATTCGTGGCCGCCAAAACCCGCACGTCCACATGGAGAAGTTCTTCACCGCCCACTCGTTCGAAAGCCCGTTCCTGGAGCACGCGGAGCAGCTTCTGCTGAACGGTCGGGGTGGTGTTCCCGATTTCGTCCAGGAACAAGGTTCCCCCATGGGCCCGCTCGAAGCGCCCCCTCTTTCTGCCCACGGCTCCGGTAAAAGCGCCTTTCTCATGCCCGAACAGCTCGCTTTCGAGGAGATTTTCAGGGACGGCGCCGCAGTCCAGGGCGAGGAACGGGCCGTCTTTGCGAATGCTGTTGAAATGAATGGTTCTGGCCAGCAGTTCCTTCCCGGCGCCCGTTTCACCGGTGATCAGCACGGTGGAGTCCACATCTCCGATGGTGCGCACGAGTTCGAAGATGGCCTTCATGGCCGGACTATGGCCTATCATGCCTGAAAAGTCGTAACGATCCTCGACAAGCTGTCGCAAGTCTTCGCATTGGACGGACAAGCGCTCGTTTTCCGATTTAAGCGCGTTGGACTGCTCAATCTTGTTCAAAATAATCTTAATATGCGCAAAGTTCAGAGGCTTCAAAAGGTAATCGAAAGCGCCGGCTTTCATCACTTCCACGGCCGACCCGACGGTCCCGAATCCGGTGATCACGAGAACCTCGGTCCCGGGAAACCGTTGTTTCACTTCCTTTACGACTTCGACGCCCGACAGACCCGGCATCATAAGGTCGGTGACCACGACGTCGTGGGGTTTGCTTCCCAGCAGCTCCAAACCCTGCTCGCCGTCCGAAACCGCCGTGACTTCATGTCCCCACTCGGACAATCGCATGGCAAGCAGCTCGAGGATATGCGGCTCGTCGTCAATCACCAGTATTCTGAGGTTCATCTCTCGTATCCTCGAATCGTCCGCACAGTTCGCGCAGCGCGCGTTTGAGTTCGACGCGCTGAAAAGGACTCGCCAGGAGGACCCCTTCTTCGGGTTCGACCTTCTTGTGGCGGTCCTCTTGGAGACCGTTCGCCAGAAACAGGGTGCGATTCCGGAACTTCGGGTATGAGGCCAAGATCCGATCGTATATTCGCAAGCCCTCTCCGCCCTGAATCTTGTTGTCCACGATCAGCAGGTGTACCGGGTTCAACTTAAGGTAGGTCAAGGCGGCGCTCACGGATCCCACCCCGTGAAGGGTAATGCTTTCTTCTTTGAGGACGTCCCTCACCCGGTCCGACAGCAGCGTGTCGTCCGTAACGATCAGGGCTTGATCGTCGGTCCGGCTTTCCTCGCGTTCCTTAAAGGGTGAGGTTTCCCTGGGCAGTTCGACTACGAAGCGAACCCCCGCCCCCGGCAGATTCCGGCAGTGAATGTTCCCGCCGTGTTCCTTGACGATTCCGTAGGATATGGACAATCCCAGACCGGTTCCCTTGCCGGGAGGCTTGGTGGTAAAGAAAGGATCGAACAGTTTTCTCCTGTGTTCCTCGGGAATACCCGGACCATTGTCTTCCACTTCTAAAATCACATATTCCTCGCTGGTCCGGGTCCGTACGGTGACGATGCCCGGGCGGTCCGCCATTTCGGCGTCCCTCAGCGCTTCGAGGGCGTTACTCACCAGATTCACGATGACCTGCTGGATCTGGACGGGGTCCGCGTGGATTGGGGGCAGGCCGGGGTCCAATTCCCTGAGCAGAACCAAACCGCTTTTCTTGAATTGATACCGCTGTATGTCCAGTATGGTGTTGACGATGGCGTTGAGGTTGCAGCTCTCTCTCTCCGTCTTGTGCTGTCGGGCGAAAGTAAGCAACCTCTTTACTAGTTCCGCCGACCGCCGGGCTTCTTCACAGATGATCTGCAAAGGCCGAACGGCCTGATCGGGAAGCGCGGGCTGTTCCTGCAGGTGCTCGGCAAAGCCCAATATGCTCGTCAGGGGGTTGTTCAATTCATGAGCGACCCCCGCTACAAGCTGACCGATGGAAGACAGCTTTTCCGCTTGAAAGAGGTGCTCTTCGAGAACTCTCTGGTCCGTAAGATCCAGACCTATAAGAAGAATTCCCCATGGTCGGCCGGAGGCGTCTTCCAGGACGGAGCTGTTCCAGCTGATGAAGCGCTCACCGCCGGCTCTCGTCATAAGAAGGGATTGGAAGGTCCCCATCCGGTTCGAGTGATCTTCAAGGGACACATTGGCGGATACGCGTTTACGTTCGCTTTCGGGAACGAACGTTTCCAGCCATCCCTTGCCGGCTGCCTCGACACGATTGTATCCGGTGATTTCTTCGGCCGCGCGGTTGAAAAAGATCAGTTTGCCCTCCGGATCCAGCGCCATCATGAGGGCGTTTGCCGTTTCCGTGATGGAACTGGACACGTCGGCCTCACGCCGAAGGAGGGCTTCCATCGTTCTGACTTTGGATATGTCCTGTCCGACCAGAAGAACGCGCTCGTTGAGCCCGTCCGTGAACGTGCGGATCTTCAGGAGCACATGCAGGAGCTTTCCTTCTCGGGTCTTTAGAGCGGTTTCCATTTCCCGGAGGCCGTCTCTCTCGATGGAAACGAGAAACGCCGCATCCAGGGGCGCATCGGCCAGCAGGCCCATGAAATGGAAACTCAGCAGTTCCTCACGTGAAAAACCCAGCGTATCGCAGGCGCATGGGTTCACTTCCAGAATGCGGAACCGGGCATCCAGGATGAAAACAGCGTCGGGATAACGCTGAAAGATATGTCGGTAGGCAGCCTCTTCCAAATCGTTAAAAAACGGGTGTGGGCTATGAAAGAACCGGCGGAACCACTGTCGGGCCTTTTCAGGTTTCCAATGTATATCTTTTCGGTTTTCTGCGGGCGGAAAACCCGATGATCCAGCCTACCAGGAATACGCCGGCCCCGAGGAGGTACCAGCGAACCTGGCGAGATACGCGTAACCGTTCATATTCTTCCCGAAGTTCCGTCAGTTCCTTCCTCTGTTCCTCGCATCTCTGGCTGAGTTCCTCGAATTTCTGCGCTGGTGTCGGCTGGGGACCGGGCGAGGTCCCTGTGTTCATATCGGTTTCCGTTCCGGAGAGGGTGGGCATGGAGGCATCTTCGGCAGCCTGAGCTAGACCGATGGGGTACATCCACTGGATGCAGATCATCATAACAGCCAAAAAGAACAGCCTGATGATCCAACATCCGAAACGGTTGGAGAAATCGGGACTATCAGAGCGCGTCAGCGCGGAAACATGCATATCGCCTCCGGATGTGAGTGGTGAATCATCGATCGGCGCCTTTGCACCGTAACTCCCGACTCGATCGATGGAATGGCGGAAGTCTTTTTCGGGCGAGCACCGATTTGATGCGGGCTTACAGGTTCTCTATCAGAATCGAAAAACGACCGTCAATAGACAGTGGAACGATTGCGATCCGAAATCCTTCTTGATCCGGATTCGTCATCTCTATACCAGAGCCGGAGAACAAATACCACTTGCATTTGGGCTGTGTACTTGCTTATAAGGAAAAATTCGTACTCTGGTAAGGAGCAGGTGATGTCAAAAACCGCTTTCTTGTTTCCGGGACAGGGATCCCAGTATGTCGGTATGGGAAGCGACCTGTACGAGCATAGTCCCCTTGCGCGGGAAGTGTTCGAGCGGGCCGAGGAAGTTACCCGAAAGCCCATAAAGAAACTGTGCTTCAGCGGTCCGATGGAGGATCTCACCAGGACGGTCAATCTCCAGCCCGCCATAACGGCTGTCAATCTATCTCTGGTCCGCATCCTGAAAGAGGAACACGGGATTGAAGCGGAGTATGCCGCGGGACACAGCCTGGGAGAGTATTCGGCTCTGTTTGCGGCAGGGGTGCTCGGCATCGACGATACGTTGCGGCTCGTGGATGCGAGGGGGGAGCTGATGGATGAGGCGGCCCGCAAACAGGAAGGGGCCATGGTCGCTGTGCTGGGACTGTCCGCGAACCGTGTGGCCGACATCTTGAAGCGGTTTCAAAACCAGGGTGTCGTCGGCATCGCGAACCACAACACCCCCGAGCAGATTGTCATATCCGGAGAGAAAGCGCTCGTCGATCGAGCGGCCGGCGCCGTACAGGAGGAGGGGGGAAAAGCGGTCCCCTTGCAGGTCAGTGGAGCGTGGCACAGTGCGCTCATGGAACAAGCGCGCGTTCGATTCGCAGGCCGGGTCCGGGAAATCGAATTCCTGGAGGCCGGCCTCCCGGTGCTGTTCAATGTGACGGCCGAAGCGCAACGAGATCCGGAGAAGATCAAGGATCTGATGATCCGTCAGATTACTGAACCGGTGCTGTGGCACCCGGCCATCGAGCGGATGGTTCGGGAAGGAGTGGACCGGTTCGTTGAGGTGGGGCCGAAAAAGGTGCTGTCGAACATGCTCAAGAGAATTTTGCCAAAATCGGCTCCCTATTCGGCTTACCAGGTGGAAGACGTAGAGGGACTCAGGCTCCTGGTCGCTCAGTTGCAGTCTTAGTCAGGAGCCATGCCCGGCCGAGTCCCTTTTCGATACCGATTGTCTCGTCGATGGTGGATTTCAGGCAGCGGGCTTATGTTAAATATTCAGACGATCGAGAGAAAGACGACGTTATGCCAAGAGTGGATTTTTTCGACGAACGGTGCAAGGGATGCGGTCTCTGTGTGGAAACGTGTCCCAAGGACTGTCTGGTCATCTCGAAACGTTTTAACCGACAAGGATACGCCGTTGCCGAATGCGAGGCGCCGGAACGCTGCACTGGTTGTGCGCTTTGCGCGGAGATGTGCCCCGATGTCGTCATCGAGGTTTGGAAATAGGGAGGAAATGCTATGGCGAATAGAAAGCTGGTAAACGGGAACGAGGCCATAGCCATGGGGGCCATCGATGCGGGGTGCCGGCTCTATTTCGGCTATCCGATCACGCCTCAGAACCAGATTCCGGAGTATATGGCCGCTCATCTGCCCAAGGTGGGAGGCGTGTTTTTGCAGGCCGAAAGCGAAATTGCGTCCATTAACATGGTAATGGGAGCCGCCGCCACAGGAGTACGGGTTATGACCTCCTCTTCCAGTCCGGGCATCAGCCTTAAACAGGAAGGCATTTCCTACATGGCCGGCAGCGAAATTCCAGGTGTTATTGTGAACATGAGCCGCAGCGGACCCGGCCTGGGAGGGATCGATCCGTCCCAGGGCGATTATTTTCAGGCCACGCGCGGAGGCGGGCACGGCGATTACAGAACACTGGTGTTGGCTCCCCACTCGGTCCAGGAGAACTACGATCTGACCATCAAAGCGTTCGATTTGGCGGACAGGTACCGAAACCCGGTGGTGGTGCTGGGCGACGCCATCCTGGGACAGATCAAGGAACCGGTGGCGCTGAAGCCCCCCAAACCACGAAAAGAACAAGATAGAGAGTGGGTGTTGACCGGATGCGAAGGCCGGAAGGCCCGTCTTCTCAAGTCGTTGTACCTTTCCGACGGGGAGCTGACAAAGCACAACTGGCGATTATATAAGAAGTACCAGAAGATGCGCAAGGAAGTGATGTTCGAGTCCGTACGCACCGAGGACGCGGAAGTCATTGTAGTAGCCTTTGGATCCGTGGCGCGCATTGCCAAGACCTCCCTCGAGATGGCTCGGGAAAAAGGCATGCGCGTAGGTCTCATCCGGCCCATCACCTTATATCCTTTCCCGACGGAAGCCCTACAAAAGGCGGCGGGATTTACAAAGAAATTTATCGTGATCGAGTTGAACACGGGCCAGATGGTCGAGGATGTGAAACTCAGCTTGTGCGATCGGGCGAAAGTGGAGTTTTTCGGCAAGCCTCCGGGCGCTATCCCAACGCCGGACGAGTTGTTCAAAGAAATCAAAAAAGCCCTCAAGAGGATGTCATGAAGCAGGTGTTTAAGCGGCCGACAAGTCTGATCGATGTTCCGTTTCATTTCTGCCCCGGTTGCCACCATGGGATAATCCACAGGCTGGTGGCGGAAGCCATCGACAGGTACGACCTCCGGGAAAAGACCATAGGAGTGGCTTCAGTAGGCTGTTCGGTTTTCATGTACGATTATTTCGACACGGATGTGCTCGAAGCTCCCCACGGAAGGGCCGCGGCTGTCGCCACGGGTGTTAAACGCGCGCGCCCTCGGAATTTCGTTTTTACTTACCAGGGAGACGGCGACCTGGCAGCCATAGGCACGGCGGAAATCATGCATGCGGCCAACCGGGGCGAGCGCATTACCGTGGTTTTCGTAAATAACACCACGTACGGCATGACCGGCGGGCAGATGGCGCCTACCACCATGCCGGGGCAGACCACGACCACTTCGCCGTACGGCCGGTCCACCGAAGATGCGGGATATCCGATAAAGATGTCCGAGATTATGGCCCAACTCGGGGGAGTCGCCTATGCGGCCCGGGTTTCCGTGCACGATCCGAAGCACTTGATGAAAGCGAAGAAGGCGTTGAACAGGGCGTTCGAGTGCCAACTCAACAGAGAGGGATTGGGGTTCGTGGAGTTCCTGTCCGCCTGTCCCACCAACTGGAAAATGTCGCCGTTGAAAGCGAACAGGCACGTCGCCGACGTGATGGTCCCATGCTTTCCTCTGGGCGTCTTCAAGGACGCTGCATCTACCGAGAAGGACTGATTTCATGTACTATGATACGATCATCGCCGGTTTTGGCGGCCAGGGAGTCATGTTCATGGGGAACCTTTTGGCCATGGCCGGCATGTACGAGAACCGGAACACGACTTACATGCCGGTGTATGGTGTTGAAATGCGAGGCGGCACCGCCAATTGCACCGTGGTCATTTCGGATCGCGAGATCGGATCGCCGATCATCGAAATGCCTCGTTCGAGCATCGTGATGAACCTGCCTTCCCTGCTGAAGTTCGGACCCCGTGTGAAGAAAAAAGGGCTTCTGATGGTCAATAGTTCGCTCATCGACATGAAAGAGGCCGCCTTCCAACATATCGACATCCAAGGTGTGCCTACCCTGGAATTGGCTTCCGCTGTGGGTAGGGAACAACTGGCCAACATGGTTATGATGGGAGCTTTTGTAGCGAAAACCGGCGTCGTTTCGATCGAGAGCATCGACAAGGCCCTGAAAGAGACGCTGGCGGGCAAGTATCAGGATTTGCTGGACATTAACCGCGCTGCTTTAGAAGCGGGCGCCGCCCATGTTCAAAAGGGGTAGCCCTTCGAGGTAGCCTTTAGTATCCCGCTGGAAGCGGATTACACAAACACCCGCTGAACGCCTGCGGAAGAGGACCCCGAGAATGCCGCCGGAGCGTATAGTCATCCAGAGCGGCCCTGTTGGATTGGAAAGCCTGTGGACGCCCGGACAGGTGGATCGGGGCGCCGTGGTAGCGCACCCTCATCCCGCCTACGGCGGAAGCATGGACAACAACGTGGTGGAGGCCCTGGCCGCCGGTTTTGGAGCGGCGGGACTCGCCACCCTGTTGTTTAACTTTCGAGGGGTGGGCGCCAGCACGGGCGCTTACGACAAGGGGAAGGGTGAACAGGAAGATCTCATGGCGGCTTTCCGTTACCTTGAAACCAGGGGGCTGTCCGGGAACATTCTGTCCGGGTACTCTTTCGGGGCCTGGGTCGCGGAGCGGACTTTGAGCCGCTTGCATCCTTCTTGCATACTGGTGGTCTCACCGCCCTTGGCGTATTGGGATTTCAGCGGTCTGCTCCAAGCGGAAGCACCGGTCTATGTAATAGGATCCGATGGGGATCCATTCTGCCCCCTGGAGCGGTTGGAGCCGTTTCTGCAAAGCCTGCCCACGCTGGCGGACGCGGAGATCCTGAAAGGCACGGATCATTTTTATTCCGGAAGGGAAACCCTTATCGAAGACACGGTCAGGAGATGGTTTGCGGAGCCTCAAGGTAACGATTAAAGAGATCAGGGGCATGTGCTCCGTATACGAAATCGGAGACGAATTTCTGATTGACCGGGGATACGTTCTGCGCACGGAACGCGACCTGCCCATCTGCATGCACTCCCTCTCGGCCCTCATGCCGTTCTACGTGGCCTTGAGTAAAGGTGTTCTGGCGGAGAATCTCGGATTGGCGGCGGAGGGCGTCCCGGAAGTGGCGCTGGTGCACTGTCCCGACCCCTGCAAGAGCCCCCGCGGAGGCACCGTTCTCATGGAGATACGCCCGCTCTGATTCGAAATCGACGGTCGGCTCTCCAGGCGACCTTCAGGGATCCGGATATCCGCCGTGCGGCTGATTGAGGATCTTTCCTCGGACGGAAAAATCTCTTCCACTCCGCTACGATTATCCCCCGTCTTATATCCTCACCCCGGCCTTACCGCGTATGGGCCCGTATCGGGTTCATCACGATTCGAAGACAAGGGCCTGATCGCCAAGGAACAGAGGCGCCCACATCCGTCCCTGTCCGGGACCTGCGATTTCCTCCTCGGGAGGGGAGGGAGACAGGCGGTTTGAAAGGGACATACGGACAACCGTCGCGGGGGCGCTTTTGGTAAAAAAACTTTTACGTTGCTGCTACGAGCCTTTCACGTGTTTGGATGGTGTCGAATCCTACCAAATGGGCATTTCCGTGACATCCGAAGTTACCAATCCGTAGAAAAATTTTACATCCAATCAATGGCCCGTTTCGTTCAAACCTTGGCTTCGCCAATAAAATAGATGTATTATCAAAAAGTTACATCGATAGCCCGGTGTGCTGGAAATTGGCATACCATTTGCTCACCTGATTTACAATTGCGAGCGTTTTTTGCAATCACCCGTTTCTTACGGTGGTTTCATATTCATGGTTGCGGTGTTGATCCAAGGCGCCGACACATGACCGAGCACGTGGAAAGAACCGTCGAATCCAGCGCCCTGGTTTAGTGAAAAGAGCAAAGCAAGACAGCGGCGCCTGAACTCGAAACAGCGTATGTACCGTTCGTGGAGAATAGGATGTATTGCTACGACATCAAGACCAAAATAAGGGTGATGAATAACGTGATCAGCAAGTTAAGACAGCGGATCCACGAAAGCATCGTACAAGGGGACATACTGAAGGAGCAGAAGCTGTGGCGCACCATGGACTCGCTGATGGACCGGCGACTCGGCCTGGTAAACGCCTACCTGTCCCAAAGGCAGTAATGGAGCTTTTCCCCGGTCATAGGAAGAGGCTGGGGGCGAGGTGGCACATATCGACAATTGCCGCCGATGCGCAGCCTATCGGAATGCCTACGATATCGGCCCATTCCAACGGGATGCGCCCGGATCTTTTCGTGTGAACACCTTCGAGCGGGACCGGGAAGGAGCGGAATGAGCGATCCGCTTCCTCGCCGACCATAAACTGCCGTCATCTTTCACGGGCAGAAACGTTCGCCCTCCGCATCTTCTCTACCGTTTTCCGTTCAGGCTTCGAGGGGCAATGCCGACACGGTCATGGGTCCGTGAAGCCTATTCTGAAGGACCTCCGGGGGGCGTGGGCCGTGGATGAGGACTCTACATCGATACGGGGGATTCTTCCCGGTTCAGCCGGCCCGGAGGTCACTGAATTTCAGCCGTCTGAAGTCCTCCAGCGAAATTCTGTATTCCTCGTCCAGAGCCGATTTCAGAAAGAACGCCGACAGGATCCCCTCGAAAGCGCCCCCTTTTTTGAGGGGCAGGTTGACGGCCGGGAGGGTCATTCTTCGGCCGTTGGAAAGATAGTAGAGCACCATCGTGGTAGTGTCGTGCTTTTTGAGTGTGCGTTTCACTTCTTCGTAACTGGAGAAGTCTTGGCCGTTGACCTGAGTGGCGTCTTCAAAAGGGCTGTAGGCGCTGATTACTCGTCCTTCGTCATCGAACACGATGAAGCCGGCAAAAAGCTTTGCCCGGTTCGGGTTCGCGTTGAAGAACCCCACTAGGAGCTTTGACACGGAATCCGTCGACTTGGTAGGCAAAACCTGCACGAGGGGCGGCACCAATTCCCCTAGATCGGAAATCACACGGTTTTGAAACTCGATTGCCTCCTTGCTGGGAGGCCGCGAGCACGCGCTCGCGAAACACAGGATCAACAGAATTCCCAGACCTGTCCGAGCCCATCTCATGAATGGCGTTCCCTCGTTCCTTGGACCGGCAGTTCGCCGCGTCGGAGGCGAGAAGCGGAACTCAACTGCCGGTAATCTTCTAAATCGATGATTGTCCATACAGCCGTCAGAACGTCCCGATGGCAAACAAACCCAACTGCAACGTGGGCAGCCGGCGGTGTAGAAAAGGTTGACGGTTGTGTCGTAAGACTGACACCAATTTAGAAGAATACTGCGGCTGTTTCAAGCTCCGACTCTTGCCAGCCTCCGAAGTGTCCCGATTCATTCCTTCGAGTAACGGAAAGGATACCCGAATATCTTTATTGTAACATAAAATCCGACTGTAGGTTACATTCCCTTCAAAAGACCGTGTTTCCGGGCTATGTATCAAGCCGCGATTCAGGCACGATACTTGCTTTAAGTCACAGAAAGGGGTACTCATGGCCTGCTTAATCGCCCTTCTGCCCCACCAGTTCACCCCTTTGCTGGTGGGGTTTCTCATTTCCCGGACGGACTTTGAAATGTTCCCCTGGTTCCAATCCATGATCAGCCGTCATGGGGATGGGGACCGATGTTGTCCTCGGCTCTAAGAAGTCCGGCGTTCCAAGTCAAAATCCGCGATCAGGAAGGTATGATCCGAAGGTTTTTCCGATCCCCTCGGTTCGCGGTCAATCCAGGCGCCGACGGAGCGATCCGTCAGAGCCCGGCTGGTCCAGATATGATCCAGGCGCCAGCCGAGATTGCGCTCGAACGATTTGGGAAGCCGATAATCCCAGAACGTGTACTGTTTGGGGTCCGGGTTGTGTTTGCGAAAGACATCCGTGAACCCCCAGTCCTTCACTTGCCCCAGCGCTCGATGCTCATCCGGATGGAAGCCCACGTGTCCCCGCAGCCGATCGGGATCGAACACGTCGGTGGGTTCCGGGGCAACGTTGAAGTCCCCGGCCCAGGCAAGAAGGCTGTCCAAAGTGAAATTCCGCTGGAAGAACCGTTTCAGTCGTTCAAAAAACCGAATCTTGGCTTGAAAAAACTCCGTGTCCGGCTCTCTGCCCTGCGGAACGTACGTATTTACGATGAAGATTCCGTCAACTCGAGCGGTCAGTATCCGGGCTTCCGTTTCCCCTTCGCCGTCATCGAAGCCGATCCGAACGTCATCAGGCGGTCTCAAGGTGGCCAAGGCCACTCCATTATAGCTTTTCTGCCCATGGTAAACGATCTGGTATCCGGTCTCGCGGAAAGCATCGACGGGGAAGTCCGGATCCTGGACCTTGGTTTCCTGCAGGCACAGCGCATCCGGGCGGTGCTTTTGCAGCCAGTTCAACACGACGTGGAGCCGCGTCCGGATCGAATTGGCATTGAATGTAGCGATTCTCCAACTCACACCATCACCTCCTGAAGTCAGCGATCCGGCGGGTGAAATCAATCCCAGTTTCCAGTTGTATTTTCTCGAACCGCCTGCTATGATTCTGTCCAAAATTTGCGCAGCATGCAAGTTATGTTTAGGTCCTGGCCATCCCAACTTGTGGGGTGGCCTTTTTTATTTGGGAGGAGGGCGTCAAGGCATGGAAGTTCGTATCATCGTCATCTCTGTCTACTTTATTTCAGTTCTCGCCATAGGGTTCGTCGCAAGAACGCGCTGGAAAGCCACACCGGAAGAATACTTTCTTGCCGGACGAGGACTCGGAAGCTTTGTTTTTCTCGGGACCATGGCCGCAACGAATTTTTCGGCGTTCACCGTATTTGGGGCCTCCGGCGCCGGGTATCGAGACGGCTATGCATTCTTTCCCATCGTTGGATTCGGGACGGGTTTCATGGCGCTCACGTTTTGGCTGATCGGGAAAAGAATCTGGCAGGTGGGGAAAGTCAGAGGCATCGTATCCCCGGCGGAATTGGTGGCTTCTCTCTATAACAGCCGGCCGTTATCCGTCTTGTTCGCGCTCGTAATGGTTGTGTTCACAATCCCCTACCTGGCGCTGCAGCCCATGGCCGGCGGATATGCGTTGAGCGAACTGTTCGGAATGCCGCATGCACTGGGCGCAACCATCATCACCCTGGCCATTGTCTTATACACGTTTCGCGGCGGCATGAAGGCGGTGGCCTGGACGGATGTGTTTCAGGGATTGTTCATGGTCATTATGATGGTGGCGGCCCTCCTGCTTGTGGCGCAGCACTTCGGCGGGTTTTCCGTGGCTAACCAAGCCATTCGGGAAGGATGGCCGGAACTCCTGTCCCGGCCCGGAGGTGAGGGACGTTTTGGAGCGTCTCTCTGGTTTAGCTTCCTTATGCTCTGGTTCTTTTGCGATCCGATGTTTCCCCAGTTACTGCAGCGATTTTTCAGCGCGCGGAACCCGACCGCCATCCGGCGTACGATGATGTTCTACCCTTTCATCTGTACCCTGGTGTTTTTTCTGCCCGTGACCCTGGGGGTCCTGGGGCATCTTTCCTTTCCCGGTCTTACAGGAAAGGAAACCGATCGGATTCTTCCTCTGATGATGAGCCGGATTGGCGGCGATTTTATGGGAGCGCTCATCATCTCGGCCGGCCTTGCGGCCCTGATGTCAACCATGGACTCTCAGTTGTTGACACTCAGCGCCATATTCACGAGGGACATTTATCCGCTTTTCGGAGGAAGGGAAGGGCATAGCTCGATGCCCGGTCGTCTGTTCGTCCTGGCGCTTGCGTCCGTAGGTCTGTGGCTGGCCATACGTCCGTGGTCCACCATTATTCAGATCGCCACTCAAACATTCACCGGTCTGGCGGTGCTGTTTCCCACCGTGCTGTTCGGCCTGTATTCCGAGCGACCCAAGGCCGCGGCGGCCTTTATCTCGATCCTAGTGGGAGAGATTCTCGTGGCGCTCTATTATTTCAAGCTGATTCCTTCGGGCGACTTCCTTCCCGCCGTACCCATCATAGCCGTCACGTTCCTGACGTATGCGGCTGTGGCGTTTTTACCTTCCATCGGTCGGATGGCGCTCGCATTACCGGACAGGCGAACCATCGGGTTCAGCATCGCGTTCGCCGGTCTCTTTGTGCTCTCCATAGACTGGTGGCAATGGGATTCGTCCAAGAGCACGCTGGGCGGGTTCCCCTCATGGATGGGGTACTTTGTGTTGCTCTCAGGCGTTCAGACGTTGCTGATGCGGTGGTGGGTCGGAAAAACGGAAACGGCGTAAACGGACGTGGATGACAATGCCGGACCACCCGCAAACGTATTTCGTGTCGCGGGCAAGAATTCCATTTCAGCACGATAAGGCGATCTCTGAAATGCCGGGGGAAGTGGAATTCCACACGTTCGAGTTGCCCGAGTCTCGGCAGGCGCCCTCGTGAGATACCGAGGTCATGTTGAATTGCCTTCCACTCTTGCCCCCCGACTTCTCCCGGAGGAGGCTGTCGATTTGGCGGGTTTCGCCCCACTTGGCTCCTTTAACTTATTAATTTTACTATGCCTTACTATGCCGAAACCCCATTTATCGACAGCCTCGGAGGGAGAGGTACAGATCGGCTCCTCCGGCACTTAATGCGGAGAAAGCGCCAATACAGCCAAGAACCGGAGGCTCGCCGACCTTCTTCGCAGAATGGTTCGCGACCTGCGAACTCTCACTGTACCACCAATACCACCGGAATACTGATGCTCTTCATTTCTTCATGGTCCGTCTTGATCAGGATGGTTTCGTTCTGAAGGCCCTGTTTTAATTTTTCCGGCTTCAGAGACACCATGATGATGTATTCTTCACCGGGTTTACGGTCCACGACCTGCAGTTCGAACGCGTCGTGATCGTATTCCAGGCCGGTGATCTTGAAGTCCGCTCCCTGCGTCTTTTTCAACCAGATCGTACGCTTCAGGGCGCCCGGTTGGGCGGGCCTCCTTACATTGCCAAAATGAAGGCGCTGTGGCGCCACCTGGATGGGGCCCTGGACCACCGCAATGATTCGAAGTGAAATCTCGGGTTTCTTCTCATTGTTGGTTTGGATGAGGATTTGTCCCTGATTATTTCCAATCTCTTTATAAAGACTTGTGATTTCAAGGGTGTACGATCTTTTGTCCTCGCCCCGAACGAGTTTGGTCTCAATGCCTTGCTGGATGCCGGGGGAGACCTCCATTTTGGTGAAAAGCAACTCACCCGGAACCCCCGAGTTGAATTCCACCGTTTGTGAAGCCGGTTTCCCTCCCGTGGACCGCAACTGGACATACGTGGATGGCTTCACCTCGATGTAATTCTTGACGAACCCCGAGAGCTCCAACTGCACCTCCGGGCTTGAAGGGGCATTGGATACGATGTTGGCGGTTTTGTGAAACTGGCCTTTCAGTCCCTTTGTGTTCACGGACAAGGTGACATTTCCCTTTGCACCGGGAGCAATTTGGCGATCAAACTTGACCGCGGTGCATCCTCAAGAAGTGCGGACCTTTTCAATAATGAGTTCCTGGTCTCCCGTGTTTTCGACAGTAAAGGTGTGTGAGATTTGACTGTCTTCCCAGTGCTCGCCGAACTCGTATTTGAGGCTGTCCACCGAAATTTTAGGTTCGGCGAACGCAGGTACAGAGAGACAAAATACCACCAGAAGGATCCCGAGAAGATACATACGGTCCTTCAGAGTCGGATGAAACATGAACGTGTCCTCCTTAATCAAGTTATCAAGGGCCGAGCCCCACGCTGCAGCTTCGAAGAAATCCTCTACGGAGTACTCGTGAGGACCGAACCCTTGTAGGGTTTCAATCGGGTAAGACGATTTGTTCGACGCGTATTCTAATCACAAAAGCCTCCCGGAGTAAACCGGTTGGTAACAAAGGAGGGCGCGATTTTCCTTGACACTCGTTCGGCAATAAAAAATAATGCTGTTAGAATTTTCACAATCGGAGGAAGCCATGTTGCCTTTTAATTTCGAGTGGCAGTGGGACGTGGGTCATATCATCTTTTTCGGATTGTTCTATCTGGCTTTGACCGTGATCGGAACGAGTCTGTTCATCGCGTCGATAAGGACGCTGAAAGACCTTAAGAACCCGAAAGATCACCACTAAACCGATCTCAGTATTCTAACGAACAAAAAACCCGGAACGCGTTTCGCGCTCCGGGTTTTTTGTTCGTTATCGTCAGCAAACCGGGTCTACACTCATCCCTCGGTCTGGGGCTGTAAGTTCTCCGGGTACAATTCCACTTCCTGGGGGAAAACCGGAAGATACCGGTAGGCCAGACTGTAGATGATGCCGCCGTATCCCAGAATCGCCGAAGATATGGCCCATTCCTGCCAACTGGGTAGATATCCGTAAAAATCTTCGAAGGGCAGGACCGGGATGGCCAGGGTCTGGACGACAAATACGAAGCGATTCAGCGTAACTCCGATACAGGCCAATATGCACGCCGAGATCAGCACGACATTGCTTTCCCGAGCTTTGGGGGAAAGGAGGAGAAACGCCGGCACAATCCCGCATATACCAATTTCCAGGATTACAAGCCAGAAACCATAAGGACCACCGGCATAGAAATCCATAAGATCGAATCCCAGGCTCGGGGCCGTAAATATGGCCCAGTACCAGGTATCGAGAATCTTGAGAATGACATATGTTAAAAGGAGCGTACCTGCGATCTTGGCCAAGAGATTGAAAACGCTACGCTTGACCAACTGTTTTCCACTGACTTTCTGAGTGATCCATACGATCAGCATGGTAAAGCACGGCCCCGTTGCGATGGCGGAAAGAATAAAGAGGAAGAATGTCCAGGGCCATATCATGAAGCCGGTACGAAATGCGAACGGACGCGCATACAGGACACCGTACATTCCTCCCAGGCTGCCTTGGTGAAAAAACGAGAGAAATGTGCCCACGCCGGCGAACACGAACATGATCTCGTGCAGGCGGTGACTGAAATTATGCAGTTCCGGGACCTTGTCCAGTTGGCGGTTTTCCAGAATCAGGGGTACAAACTCGATGATCAGAACCGTCAAGTACGTGGTGATGCAGAACATCACTTCCGTGAGCATGGAGTGTACGTTCGCGTGCCAGAAGCCGAACCATCCCCGTAAGGGTTGACCGATATCCACCATCAGCATCAATATGGCGCCGCTGTAGCAGATGAACCCGATGATCACGGTCGCATTGATAATGGCTTTGAGTTCTTTTTTGCCTATGATGTACGTCAGAAAGCCGGTAAAAAAGGCTCCGGCGCCCAAAGCAATGACGGCCAGGTCCACGACGATCCAGACTCCGAAGGCGAAGAAATCGTTCATGTTGGTCTTGTTAAGGCCGTATCGCAGGCAGAAATAAGCACCTACGAGACCCCAGAGGACAATCAGACTCCAAACGGAGAACCAAAACCCGAATATCTTGATCGAGCAGCGTTTGGTTCCTTCTGGAAAAAGTGCCGAATCCATAAAGCGTTCCTCTCTAATATATTACGCGGTCACCCTAAAAACGATTCGATCCGGTTAAGAGTGAGCTTTCGCCTTTTCCTTTTCTTTTCCCTTTTCTTTGTCGATCCAATTGTCCGACATGCCTCGTATCCACTCGTGCGTGGTCGTATAGTAAACTTTGGGCTGAGTCCCCAATCTTTCCAGGAGGCGGAAAGCTCGAGGGCTTTGTTTAAGTTCGTACACTCTGTGCTTGCTGTTGTTCAAGTCCCCGAAGACAATAGCCCGGGTAGGACACGCTTCGACACAAGCGGGTTGATAATCCATCTCGGCAACTTCGCGGGAGCCGTTCATTGCCGCCTTATTTTTGGCCGCCATCAAACGATGGTGGCAAAAGGTGCATTGCTCCACGCATCCGCGCATTCTCGGCGATACGTCCGGGTTGAGGCAGGCTTCAGTCCCTTCGGGCCATACTGCATCGAACCAGTTGAAGTAACGGACATGGTACGGACAGGCGGCCACGCAATACCGGCATCCGATGCATCGGGTATAGATTTGGCTGACAATGCCGGTATCAGGATCGTAATCCGTAGCCGTGGCCGGACACACTGAGACGCACGGCGTATGGGAATCGCACTGCATGCACGGGCGCGGAAGGTAACCTATTTCCGTTTCCGGGTAAGGTTTCTTGTTGTCGAATTTGTACAGCCGCAACCAGGTGATGCTCTTCAGCTTATTGGTCTCATCTTCGAGAATGGTATTGTTGTTTTCAGCCACGCAGGCCGTCACGCAGGCTCCGCATCCGATGCACTTATCCAGATCGATCACCATGCCATACTTGACACCTTCGCCGATTCCGTGACGTTTTTCCATTACTTACCTCGTCTGCCTCATACTTTGGTTAATTTGACCCGAGTGCCCCACCACAAAGGCATGCCGCTCAGGGCATCGGAGGCTACGGTGGTCATGTCCCTGGTATTGGCGCCTTTATCGCGTATATACCCGTCGAAACCCGTATGGCCGAAACCTTCCGCCATGGACACGGTTCCCGGCCGGACTCCGTTGAACAGATGCACGCGCACCTCGGCGCTCCCCTTGAGCGACTCGATCATAACCGGGTCTCCCTCGTACAGATGCTGGTTATGAGCGTCTTCGGGATTGATGTGAATGACCAGGGTGTTCCCCTTAAGCAGGGTATCCGGCCAGATCTTGGTCATGTATGGGGAAGAGGGAACCTCTCCTTCGAATACATAGGCCAGTTCTTCGGGCGCCATGAGCAACGGGTATCTTTGCGGGTCTCCTTCGACCTCCGCGGGTTCGAAGTGCGCCATGCAAACAGCCTCGCCCTGGACCGATACGTTCAGGCGTTTGGGATCAAGACCGGCCTGTCGAAGACCCTCGGAGATCCCGTTGCAGTAGAACTCGAATTTCCCGCTCGGCGTGTTAAAACCCGTGGCCGTCTTACCGATCCTCTGACTTGGGTCGTACCAGCATCCGTTTTCCGTGAGGCTTGACCATAGGTCTCCAGCGCTGGAGAATCCTCTGGGCTGCTGTTCGGCAAGGCTGCCCGGAACGGAGACGACCCCCTGCTGGCTGGCCGCAATTCCCGCCACGCGGAATTTGAGCAGATCTTCGTACGATTTCCATGGAAAGGAGGTAGCGATCGATCCGCCCAATGCCTTTGTCGTTTCCAGGATCACGTCCGCTGTCGGCCTGGTGTCGAACAGGGGGGGCAGAACGGGGGCACCCAACACGTAGGTCGGGAAAGGTACACCGGCCGGAGTGGTGCCGTCTTCCCACCGCTCGAGAAAAGAGTGGTTGGGCATCACGAGGTTGGCGTTTTTGGTGGTTTCGTCCCAGAACGAAGAAAAGCTGACCACAAACGGCACCTTGGACCGGGCCCGATTAAATTCCTTGCTACTCGGTGCGTTATGCGCGGGATTGGATTTGTACACGACGAGCATTTCCACAGGTGACTTCGGGGCCTCCGCCACAACGTCAGCGAACTGATGGAGCAGGCTCGATGAAAACGGATATCGGGACCCGGCGCCGTCAATGCGGGCGTTCCGGAGACCTTTTTCCGCCACGGAGTCCAGAGCCGGCTCCGGCCAGGACGTGAGTGGAGGACTCATGACCGGCCCCACGCCTCCGGATCGGTTCACGGCGCCCACCAGCGCATTCAGAGAGTGTACGGCCATGAATTCGTACAATCCTCCGGGCATCGTGCCTTTGCCCCGACCGGGTAAGGCCAGGGGACTCTTGGCCTTAGCGAATCGCCGGGCCAGGTCCTGGATCTTTTCCGGCGAAACGCCGGTAACTTGAGTCACCTTATCCGGACCGTACTCCTCGAGGACCAGGTCGCGGAAACCGGAGAAGGACATGGCTTGGGAGTCCACGCCGCTTCCAAGTCCAAAAGCGCGCCCCGTCAGGGCGCCCAGATTGCCCAAGTTCTCTTTCAAAATCACGTGAGCCAGCCCCAGGGCGAAAGCTCCCTCGGCGCCGGGGGCAATGGCGACCCACTGGTCCGCTTTGCTGGAGGTCGTCGATGCGTTGGCCGCCACCTGGATGAGCGTCGTCTTGCCTCGATTTCCTTCCTGTCGCCAATCCTTATACGCCAGCAAGGTCCGTTGGGAGCCCCATCCTTCGAGAAGGCCGCACCCGAAGCTGATGATGAAGTCCGCGTTCTCCAGGTCGTAGCCCATGGTGCCGCCGGCGCCGTACATCAGTTTCAAGATCTGCGCTTCGGTATCCGAGGCGTTCGGCATACTCATGTAATTGGGGGATCCGTAGCAGGCCATGAAACGCCCGAGCAAGTCCTTCATGGTGCCGGGTCCGGAACCATCGACCAGCGCCACTTTTTCCGGCGTTCCCTGGTCCCTGATCTCTTTCAGCTTGCCGATAAACAGACCCGTGGCTTCTTCCCAGGAGATGGCGTGAAAGGCGCCGTCTCTGAATACCATGGGAGATTTGACACGAACGGCCTGATTGTAATGATACTGAACTCCGGAAAGGTCGATGCACGACATTCCGCCTTGGTTGATGGGGTTGTCCGGCACGCCGGACAACGTGACGGCGCGCTTTTGGTCGATCAGCCGGACCGAGACACCGATCCCATCGCCCCTGAACGGGCTTATAGTGTTCTTGAACGAATTTGCCCCGTTCGGAGGATTCGGAACCCATGGCCAGTTCTGCGTCCATATGGCAATGTCGTCCGTGAGCTTCCAGGGAATCGGGGACAACATCGTCCCAACGACACCTCCGACCAGAAATTTTACAAACCCTCTTCGATCCAACTTCATAGAATCTACCCCTCGATCACTTGTGGCAGACGAAGCAGGCGTTGTTGGCGCCGTGCTTCTCGTGGCAATCCCCGCAGTCCGACATCTTCATCCGGTCCCACACATCCTTGGAATATCCGGTGATGCGATTCTGAAAGTACGGCAGGGGCGCCTTTTGATTGGTGACATCCGGATGGCACGAAGTACACTCGAGTTCAGCCATTTTGACGTGAGCGGCATGGGAGAAATAGACACACACGGGCTGCCGGGAGTAGATCAGCCACGGGACTTGTTCATCATTCTCCGCCATTTCCAACGCTTTTTCGTGAAATTCCCTTTCAGCTTCCGATTCGCCTATCAACTCCTCATGACATTCCATGCACTTGGAGAGGGGGGGAATTCCCTGATAGGAACCGTCATCGCGAAAAGCATGGCAATCAGTACACTCATTGCCGGCGGCTCCCTGCGGTCCGTGGGTCGCGTGGCTGAACTCGAAGGGCTGGGTTTTGGTGGAATAAAGAGCTTTTGGAAACAGGAACCAGCCGACAAAAAGCATCAACACCAATCCAGCAACGAAGAACAGCCATCCTGTTCCGCGGTTTGTAACGAGTCGTTGCTTCGCCATACATGTCCCTCGTGAAAGATGAGATTGAACAACGAAAAATGGTCCGCGAGGGATTTCAAGCCGGACCGCCCATATGAGAATCGAATCAAGTGAATGAATTAACGTTAGGGGCGATTCTTGTCAAGAAAAAAACCGGGTTGCGGGCGTGTTTTGTGTATTCGTTCACAAATGCGCACCGTCTTTTTCGGCCGAGTCGGAGGCCCTTAGCGCGCCCTCTGGACGGCATGCGACCAGAGGGCGCGGGGTTCCCCCGGCGAACGCGACGAGCGGTCCGGCGGTCAGGCTCGCCGGAGGGGGAGACGAATGGCTATGAGATGTCAAGCGATCGATTTTGTTCGAAATTCCATCAGACGCGTATGTTCAACAAGCCGATCGAGGGTCTTGACGGTGAAAACCTTGCCCCGTGTCGCAAGAATCATTTTCTTCATGTCTTCACGCCTGACCCCGAAACCACGGCCACCGATGCACGCTATGACCTCATATTTTGGTTTGTCCTTAGGGCGTCCCGCTAGGCTCAGTTCGCCGAGATGCTGAATTCGAGTCACCTTGTCCCGTGCTGTACCGTCGTCCTCTGTAATCTTCGCCTCGCTTCGTAACCGCGCTCGGAAACGGGGTATTCGACGAATCCGGCCCCTTTTGGCATGACCAGGAACTCTGATTCGAGGCAGGAAAATACGGCATCGACATAGCTTTCCGGATCTTTCAGTACTTCTTCGAACGCTGCTTCAAAAGGAAACGTCGGCATATTCAATTCCGTATTTCTCGGTGGATTCGCGCACTGCGAACAGAGGTTCATGGCGACGACAAGAATTTGACTCGCAGAGATGTTTTTCGACTTCAACCCATCCGCCGAAATCCCGGAGCCAGTCGGAGACCGCCGCAATCTTCTCGGATGTGGCGGCTGTCTCGTCCCAAGCTCCCCGTAGGTTCCATACCGCCAGTCGGACAAGATGACCGTACGCAATACAGCGCGTGTCCCCTATTGATGGCTTCACATTGCCTTTTTGAAGGTCAGCCAAATCTCCGTGGACGAGGGAGGCAACCCCTTCCGCTGAACGGGGTAAAGTCTTTCTTGAAACGATCCCAGTCGTTCGGCATACAAATACGGTGTCGATAATAGAAGAACCCGTGCCGTTGATGTGGATGGAAGCACCCATTTCCGCAGGACATGGCAACGAAGCCGAACAAGTCAAACCCGCGTCAAGAATCGCGATGGCTACAGGCAGGTAGGCTTGGATCGTGCTGTGGTGATATGTGAAGGCCAACGGCGCTCCTGGTTTTAACGCTTTTGCCATCCGCTGGAAAACAGAAGAAAGTCCTTCCGTGAAGTGCTGCAAATCCCTTCCCATATCTATGTTGCCGGTCAACTCCTGTCGGCTTCTCGTTGATGCGTTCCCAAATGCTTCAACCTTTTCACCGATCAATCGTCGCAACCAGACATAACAAAAGTCCATCAATTCAGCATACTGGACATTCCCGAAGTAAGGAGGGTCGGTAAACACCGCATCGAGCGAAGATTCCGGCAAGTCGCCGGCGGCAGAATCTCCGCAATGAATTTCCACTACCCTGTGTTTCCCCGTGGTCCCACCGTTGAGACGATCGCCGATCCATTCGCCCCTGATCGGCATTATTTCTTTTCGTTGGCCCCCGTGTCTCACTTCAAACGGAGCGTCGCAGTAGGCCTTCGCCTTGCGAAATTTATCTATAATGTTCTTCCATCCGCCGCTTCCCACGCAAACGCTCTTGTTCGCGTCCAGAATCCCCAAGAAATTGGATTCGCATTGAATAAGCCCCACCGGAAATCCGTGCACGGAGAAGATGTCGAGTGACTTAAGCGCCATAGTGTCATAGCGGCAAAGCATGTTCTGGTAACGAAGAAGATCGGACAGGTTCGTCGCTAGGGCGTTTCGAACACGTTCGTTCGAAGTTCTTGATATGATCCGGGCTGACAGTTCGAGCCCCAGAAGTTGCCGGGCGTTGAACATTTCCCGATACCGCCTATATCCCCATCGGTGGAGGCGATTCGTCTCGTCACCCGAGGGGATCTCATCGTCGGGGACGAACCGTGATCTCGTGTTAGCCCATCTCGCCTCGGCTTCCGCTAACCGGCTAAGGTCCTGTTCGTCAGGCGCCTTGAAGAATCGTCCGGCATGGCCGCTTTTACAGGAAGGGCAATAATATTCCATTGCAAAAAGACGGTGTCTTGGAGGCCCGAAATCCGCGTTGGGGAAGCTATTTCCTGCTCCGCAATGAGAACATCTGCAACGGTTCCTGCTTGCTGGCCCGTTCAGCAAAAGTGGAATGCCGCAATAACCGCATTTGCCTGGATTGTTTCTTTCTCCGGTTTCCGTCAATTGGCCACAGGAAGAACACACGAAAACGTTTCTCGGATGCCTTGCATCCGAGGAAAGCAGATAGCCTGGGAAAAGGTCGATATCCTTTCCACAGTCTTGGCATACAGTCGTTTTCACCCACAGGAAATATTTTACGTGAGAATCCTCGTTACCGCAGATGACGCATTTCGTTCGATACAAGCGGCCGATATCCTTTTCGAGTTCGCCGCGCAGGAAGTCGGCCGCTCTATCATAAGCGGCCAGATTAAGGTGCTCGATTTCCTGCTTCACGATCCAGTAGGACATCGGATTGATATCGAAACCGACTACGTCGCAGCCGACGCGGTTCGCTTCCAAGAGAGGCGTGCCGCCCCCCATAAATGGGTCCGCGACCCTGACGTTCGGAAAGTCATTTGGCCTGTAAAAGGCATCCCGCAATGGGCTATCAGAAAACTCGGACAGCAAAAGGCCCCGAAACAGCGTGCCCGGCCTACGGGCAAACCATTTATGAACCGCGATGATGGGCCGGTAGTTCTGCTGAATCTGTGTTTCCCGCAGGGCAAGGTCGGCGATAAACGATATGTCGAAGTTTTTCTCGATCATCGTGCAACGCCCTCCTGCTTCTGACCGGCGCTGAAAGGCCGCTGGCTTTTCATCCACTGGTCGATTTCCTCCCGGTCAAAGCGCCATTGATTGCCGACCTTGGAAGCGGGAATTTCCCCTTCCTGCGCCATGCGATACAGCTTTGTCCGGCCCATCTTCAGGTACTCGGCCAGTTCGTCCATGGTCAACCACTTACCTTGATCCATCGGGAACCTCTCATCTCTTCTTCGCTACCAAACGATAAAGAGCGATAACATTCGGCACGGGGTGTGTCAAATCAAAAAGTCCGGTCGCCCGGACGGATAAAGCGGGCCGGACAGGCTGATGGCCTATGCCGGGTTACGCGCGCTGCGTTCGCTAACCCGGCCTACATGCTACGCCCTCTGGAATTTCTTCCTGTATTCCGTCGGCAGCAAGCCCGTTCGTTTCAAAAAGACTTTACGAAAGGAGCTGCTGTCTTCGTAACCCACCCGGTAAGTGATTTCATCAAACGAAAGGTCTCCGTTTTCCAGCAGTCGTTTGGAAGCCTCCACCCGGATACGCTGCTGATAGGTCAATGGGGTGTCACCGGTGGCCGTTTTAAATCTTCTTTCCAGCGTGCGCCGGCTCATACGGTGATCAAACGCCAGGCCGTCATAATCAAAGTTTTGGTCGAAGTTGTTTTCGATCCACTCCTGTACCGCCAGAATCTGTTGGTCCTTATGATCTTTTTGAAACCGGAAAATCGCATAAGGCGCCTGGGACGTACGCCCGATATCGTGAATGATGGACTTCGAGGATTTTAAGGCCGTTTCATGACCACAGTACTTTTCCACCAGATAAAGAGAAAGATCCAACCCGGCGTAAAAACCGCCCGAGCAGAACAGATCCCCCTCGTCTGTAATCAGACGCTCGGGCTTGAGTTCGATCCTTGGATAGCGTTCTTGGAACTGCTTCGCGTAAGCCCAATGGGTTGTGGCGGTTTTCCCGTCCAGCAATCCGGTTTCAGCCAGCACGAAGGCGCCGTTGCAGATGGTGCCGATATGAGAACCCAAGCGATAACGATCTCTTAACCAATCGATGACCTCGCTTTGAACTCGGAGGGTTTTTTCGATATCCAAAATCGAAGAAACCAATATCAGGTCGGTATCCTGTACGTCATGGATGGATCCATGGGGAAGCATCCGAACTCCGTTCAGGCATTTAAAGGGCTTTCCCGTACTGGTCACGATCTTGACGTCAAAGTACGGCGTCAGCTCTTGCCCGTTGAAATGGTTCCACATCACTCCCGCCTGATAAAAAATGTCCATGGGGCCGGTAATCGTTGAAGCCATGGCGTTGTGCATGGCCAGGATGGTCACTTTTTTCATTTCGGCGCTCCGTTTGGCGTAATCCAACTTTTATATGGCATATATGCCACTTCAGAAACAAAAAATCAAGAGATATCATGAGCGCCAAATGGACGGAGCACGAAATCCCGGATGAGCCGATCGCTCAACGGGAAAAGGTAAGGACTTAATCTACAGGGAGGATATCAAAAATGACCGGAAGCCATGAAAACATATTAGCGGAATACAGGGATGCGGATCTTAATCGACGCCTGCATATGTATTTACAACTTCCGGATTTAAGATCCGATTTTTTTGTAATAGACCAAGATGTTCCGAATGTGGATTCGTCGAAAACGGTGTGTAGCAAAACCAAATGCCGCGAAGGCATTGGAAGAACCGTCGTAGGGTTATTTTCCGGTTTTCTGAAAAAAGCGGTTGACTGGATTTTACCTGAAGGATTCAATGTGAAAAAGGCAAGATCGTAGCCGGCGTGCACAGAGCAGTAGGTGCGTATTGCGACAGGCCGCTGTAAGGCCAACCGCGCCCACCGTCGCTGCGCGAATCGCCCCGGCTTCTTTGTGCCTTTGCATTTCCGGGATAATATGAAATACTCATTCTGTTGGTCTTCAATGTTAGAGCGGTTCCCGACCGGGTTATGCAAGAAATGTGGCTCGTTCTTGAGAGCGACCTCTATGTTGCGGGTAAGACAAAAGGCCTATCGCAGACATGGTGACGGGTGCGAACAAATACAGATATACCGAATACTTCGTCAAAGAAGTCTTGAGAAAACGACCCTACCTGAAAGAAGAATGGTGCATTCGCATCATAGAACATCCGATCAAGGTCGAACGTCAGGAGCAGAACCGGTTCCGGTTCTGGGGTGCGGTTCCCGAACTGGCAGGACGGATACTACGAGTGATTACGCTCAGCGACAGGAAAACGATACATAACGCTTTTCCCGACAGGGGGTTTAAAGTATGAAGCTGAACTATTATCCGGAGACGGACTCTCTCTATATCGATCTTTCGGAGAAGGTAAGTGTGGAAAGTCGTGAAGTCTCCGAGGGGGTCGTCCTGGACTATGATGCAGAAGGCCGGCTGGTAGGGATCGATATTGACAACGCGAGTACCAAGGTGCAGTTAAAAGAGTTGAGCCTTCAGAGACTGCCGGCGGACATAAAGGCCGTAGCCTGACGGAAGCACTTCGGCACTCAGCGACCTGCCAGGTTTCGGACACAACCATGGTGATCAGCGGGGCATGATGACGGCGCTGGGATACATGAGAGCGCGAATGACGTAGGGGCGTATTGCAATGCGCTACTGGTGTGCATGATCATAGTCCAATTCATCTATATTTTCAGAACTGTCGATAGACTCGTAAAAACTCGAAGGCGGTTGTTTTCCGTCATTCCGGCGAAAGCCGAAATCCAGCAATTTCAAATAGTTCTGGATACAGAATCAAGTCCGGCACGACAACCTGGGACTTTTTGCGAGGTCATCGATAGTTATATTGTTTAAGGTTTCAAAGAAAACACGCATTCAGCTCCGGGTCCTCCCCCGCGGGATGGTAACCTGTGCGTGCTATTTCCAGCCCATGGGCTCATAGCCCTTTTCCCTCAGGCATTTCTCCATGAAACTCTTGTAGAGGGGATCCGGTTCCGAAGATCTGAATAGGCCGCGCAGGAGACCGGCCGTTGCCCCAGTCGCCGCACCAACCGCCGCACCTCTTCCCGCGGAGCCGACGACGGCCCCTCCCACAGCTCCGACGGCCGCACCGAAACCGCCGCCGACCGCCGTATCCTTCGCCACGCCACTCGCTTGGTTCGAGTTCACATATTCTTGGGCGCGTAAGGAGCAGTCCTCGATGTCCGTTTCCGCCTGAGAACCGCCGACCTTTTGGTAATACGCATTGGGATACAGAACCGGCTTCTGTGTCGCGCAGCCCAAAAACGCCAGCAGCGCGACCATGCAAAGCGCTTTTCTAACCATCGTCGCCTCCCGTTTTATCCGTTCTGCTTGCGTACGGCGCGCATCGCGCACCAGTGGACCGAACCGTTCGCATGATTCCGCGCTTTCCGGCGGAGCTCTCTTCAGCCGCTTTAGAACGCGAACATTCGCTGTAGGATGGATATAATCTCTATCTGGGATTCCGAATCAATCACACCCAGCTTCTTTATAAGCCTTGTAATTACAAGGATTCAAAAGTCAAGAAGCATTCATCGGCCGTCTGCTTCCAGGGCGCTCACGGCATGAGCCAGCAACTCTCCGCCGGTCTCTCCGGCGCCCGGGTTCAGACCGGCCACTCCTGTTTGTATCGTGATCCGAAGCGTCTCCGTCTGAAAGTCGGGTCCCTGCAGAATGCGTCGCAACCGGTCGGAGATCGGCAGGGCGTCCGGCAAGGAGGTCTGGGGAAGGAGGAGGGCCAAGGTGCGGGCGTCTATCCGGGCCAATGTGTCACAGTCCCTTACCTCCTTGGAGAGACTTCTACCAAGCAGTTTGAGCAATTGGTCCTTGGCGTGTTCCTTGGGATGGTGGTCCGTGGATTGAAACTCGATTCCCAGGAGGCACAGGGAGAGATCCGTACCGTAGCGACGCGCCCGGTAGGTTTCGATCTCCAGAATCTTGAGAAAATCGTCTCGATCGTAAAAGCCCGTGAGACCGTCCACGTGGCTGGTTTGGGAAAGGCACTCGGTGGTCTGCTGCAACCGGTCGCAGAGGAAGGACATCAGGTTATAAAACAGCTTATGGGCCGCCGGCGGGTAGAGCCACTGGAGCCTTTTGAGCATCTTCCAGTTGATCTGGAGCAACTCGGAGGGTTCGGTGACGATCACCGTGGCGGATCGTGGCGCGGAGCGCAGCAAGCCCATTTCTCCAACCAAATCGCCGGGCGCGATATGCGAGATCAGTTTCTGGATTCCGTGGGTTTTGGAGGGATCTTCTCCTATCGGGTGGTCCACTACGTCCATGCCTCCCGATACGACCGCGTACATGGAATCGCTTGCATCTCCTTTCCGGAACAGGACTTCGCCCGCCTCGGATTTCCTGAGCGCACCCGCCATGAGGATGTAATGGAGCTGGGTCCGGGTCAAGCCCCGGAACAGCGGAATTCCCAGCTCCGGCGCTTTCCCCAATTTCAATCTGAGCAGATCCCAGATGGTGACCAACTCGACGTGCTGCATCAGGGATGGAAGTATCATCAGATCGCCCACCAGAGCCGAAATCATGGTGATGACCATCAGTACGCCGAAAACGGCCGTTGGATTGAAACTCGAGAACGCCAAGACGGAAAAGCCCAGGCTGATCGTGAGGCTGGTGAACACGATCGGCCTGCCCACATGTCTGAGCGTTGCGGCGAGAGCGTTCGTATCGTCCAGATCCTTTTTGAACTCGATATTGTAGCGGACCAGATAGTGAATGGTATCGTCCACGGCCAGGCCGATGGCAATGCCGGCAATGAGGCTGGTGACCATGGACAGCTCGATACCGAACCATCCCATGATTCCGAAGTTGATGACGATGGGAAACAGGTTGGGCACAATGGCGATGAGCCCCACTTTGCTCGACAGAAAAAGCAGGAACATGATTCCAAAGACAAGGACTACCGTGAGAGAAAGGCTTTTAACTTGCCCGGTGGTGATCAGGTGGCTGCTGGCGGAAAGAACGATTCCGAATCCCGTCACGTCCCATCGGATGTCCTTCGAAAAATCACTGTGCGCGTAGGCCAGGATCATGTCTCGCGTCCGCAGGAAACCGCGGGAGCTCGAAATGTGGGTTAACAACAGGATGTTCGTTGCGGAGAAGTTCGGATTCATGAACCGGGTCAGCATTTCTTCTCCGAGGATGATTTTGTAGTTGTTGATCAACATCCTGATCTGATAGGCCTGCGTGGGCAGGGCGTAGTATTCCGGATTGAACCGGTTCAGCACGTAGTTGACCAGCTTTAGGTAGTCGGCGAAGGATATGGTTTTGTCCACTTCCGGCAGAGTTTCAACGTACTTCTGAAAACGGGCGATGTCGGCCACGTGTTCGGGGTCCTCGAAATAGTCGTCCGTGGAGCCGCTCATGAACACGTTTATGGGAAAGCTCCCGGACATGTCCCGGTAAATGTCGTGAAAGTGACGGCTCACCGGGGTATTCTCCTTGAAGTACCCTATGGGGTTGGTCTGGATCTGTAAGCGGAAGACGCCGATGCCGCAGACGAGTGCGACGATCCCCAGAACCGGCAACACGACGCGCTGGTGCTTGAGATTGAGGCGGATGACCAACTCTATGAAAGCGGCGGAGAGCCGACCGCGTGCGGAATCCTGTTTCTTTTTCGTCGGCGTGGGAGCGAGCACCAGGACCGACGGAAAGAAAGTGAGCAGGATAATCAGGAGACTGAAGATTCCGAAGCAGGAGAAAATGGCGAATTCACGGATGGCGACGATACGGTTGACCAGAAGGGACCCAATACCTATGGCGGTGGTCAGAACCGCCAAAGCCGTAGGCAGTGTGAGCCTGGAGAAGGTCTCGAAGACGGCTTCCCGTCGGGACGGACATCGCTCCACCCGATCGACGTAATCGGACATCAGGTGAAGGCAATAGGCCGTGCCCACGGCGATGAGGAACACCGGAACGATCATGGTGAGCATGGACATGGCCGTCCCGGTCCAGGCCATGAGGCCGAGCGTCCATAACAGCGTGAGGAGCACGGAGGCCAACGGGAGGAGTAGGCATAAAAGG